>CAMVBO010000016.1 GCA_947165745.1 uncultured Clostridia bacterium
TACCCAGCGGCGCAATGTGGAAAATACGTTGAACAACCTATACAAAGCGATACGGAGACTATGATACGCAATGAACTTTTTAAAGAACCTGTTTAAAAAGCCGGACAAGCAGATCGCCATGGACGTGGAGCTGGATGGCATGCACCCCAGTCGGATCATCCAGCTGTCCTATCTGATCATCGAGGGCAAGCGGGTCAGGGGCAAGAACTTTTACTTCGCCGCCAAGGCCATCAACCGCTATGCCCGCCAGGTGCACGGCCTGAGCGTCTACCAGCTGCGCAAGCTCTCCGGCGGCAAGACCTTCATCGACCACGCGGACGAAATCTATCGAGACTTCGCCGACTGCAAACTGATCATCGGCCACGACGTGGCCGGGGATGTGCGCTATCTTCGGCGCGAGTTTGACCGCATCGGCGTGAAGCTGCCCAACTATCCCATCTTCTGCACCCTAAAGCACTACACCGAGGAGGCCCATATCCCCCTCAAGCAGAACCCGAAGGTGCTGAAGCCGCCGAAGCTGACGGAGCTGACGGAACACTTCGGACTCTCCGAGGCGTTCATCGCAGGAAAGTGCCACAAGTGGTATGGCGGGGGAGATCACCCCCATGACGCGCGCTACGACGCCGCGGCCGCCTATCTGTGCATGCTGGTGGGCGAGGAGATGGCCTGATCCGCAGGCCTGGACAAAGCGCAGGGACTTGTGCCCTGCGCTTTGTCTTGCCTGGGCGGGGACATGCTGTACGAGCGGCATTTGTTGACATTCAGGTCATAAAATGGTATGATGTAATCAGATTATTATAGGGAGCGTGTTCTCCATGAAGAAAATCGCGCTGATACTGGCGCTTTGCCTGTTGGTGACGATGCTGCCTGCGGGTTTTGCCGAGGGTTTGGAAGAAACCGTCATCGACGATACGCCCCAGGAGGTTGTAGGCGAGATCGGCGCAGACGGTCTCTGCCCGGAGCCGGAGGGCGGCACGCCGGAGAACGACGGCGACACGGAACCGCTTGAACAGGGCGGAGGCGACGATTCGGGCACGCTGCCGTCGGATCCCCAGGGCGAAACCATCCTGGAGCAGCCTGAGGACGAGCCGGAGCCGCTGCCCGCGGCGCTCGCGCCGCACACCGACCCCGAAGGGCCGCAGCTTGCATTCACACAGCTGATCCTGGGCGCGGGCGAGACACGCGCGCTGGCCGGAAAGCTGCCGGATGGCACCGTTGCCGGCATACAATATGAAACCACCGATGCGTCCATCGCCGCCGTCAGAGAAAGCGGTATCGTGACCGCCGTCGCCGCTGGCGACGCGATCATCACTGCCACAGCGGAGGATGGAACCTACGCGGAGTGCTTCGTCAGCGTGAAGGAAGCGCCGGATGTCGTCAGTTTTTCCACGGGGAAGCTGACGCTCGGCAAGGGCGAACGCACCGGTGTCCTGCAGGTGATAATGGGCAGCCAGCCGGAGCTTTGCGCCGGAAGCTACAAGATCACCAGCAGCAAGAAAAAGATCGTCGCCGTCTACGCGGACGGTACCATCAAGGGCCTCAGGACGGGCAAATCCGTGCTGACCGTCAAAACCTACAACGGTAAAACGGCGAAGTGCACCGTCACCGTTGTAAAAGCGCCCTCGAAAGTGACGGCCAAGGTCGATAAGCCTGCCATGGGCATCGGCGAGACGGGAAGGGCCAGCTGCACGCTGCCGAAGCGGTCCGCCAGCCGGATCACCTATTCCAGCGATGATTCCTCCATCGTAGCGGTGGATGCCGTCACCGGACAGATGGAGGCCGTCGGCGTAGGCGTCACAAAGGTCCGCGCCACCGCGTTCAACGGCAAGAACAACGCCGTCAGCGTCACCGTCGGCTACGCCCCTGTGGATCTGATGTTCCCGTATGAGGAGCTGGTTTTGGGCGTCGGCATGTCCTTAAGGCCTGCCGCGGAGGTGAACGAGGGCGCGGCCGCTGCCATACAGTATTCCGTCGAAGATGCGTCAGTGGCCACCTTCAGCGGCGGCAAGATCACGGGCAGGAAGCAGGGCGAGACCGTTCTGACGGCCACCACCTACAACGGCCTTTCCGCCACCTGCAAGGTGGTTGTGAAGCCCAAGCCCGCCTGGGTGAAGCTGCCCTACAAGACGCTGACCATCTACACGGGCGATTCTGTACAGCTGGAACCGGACGTGGGCGAAAGCGTCAGCACGTTCAGCTATTCCTCCAGCGCCAAGAAGAAGGCCAAGGTCTCCTCCAGCGGCGTCATCACCGGCGTGGCCAAGGGCACGGCCACGATTACCATTAAGACCTATAACAACAAGCGATTCAAGCTCAAGGTGACGGTCAAGAAGAAGATCGCCCCGCCTGGCAATCCGCCCGGAGAGTTGCCCGTCAACCTGGAGGGCATGTGTCTGGAGATTCCCGCCCGAACCACCGATATTGCCGGCATCCCGGATAACCTGGCCCGCATCGATGCCGTTCGACTCAGCGCCATGAAGCAGATCAACGCCATGCGCGCCGCCGGCATCATCACCGAGGCGGACGCCAACAAGCGCAAGGCCATCGTCAACAACGCCTTCGCGGACTACGCCTTCCCCTGGATGACCCCGGCCTTGCAGAAGTATTGGAAGGCTGCCAATTCCGAGGGCGGCGCGAAGGACTTTAAGCCGGATCGGGTATACTACGGCCTGCCCTATATCTCCGGATCGGGCAACAACCGGCGATACAACGTCGCCCAAGCCCTGAAGGAAGGACGGTATACCAACAGCGGCAACGGCTATTACCTGCTGAACCAGAAGAACCTGCTGAGCAAGCGGTATTGCGGCAACGACTGCTCCGGCTTTGTCAGCCAGGCCATCTGGGGCACGGGCAAGAGCCACAGCGGCGACCGCACCAAGGAAATCGCCGCGTCCAGTGCCTTCAAGACCATCAAGGAATATGGCGCGCTGCGCACCGGCGATTTGATCTGCAAGTCCTGCGCGCATGTGGTGATGTTCCTTTACTGGGCCAGCGAGGACAAGACGAAGATGATGATCCTGGAAAACGGCGGCATTGAGAAGGGCACCAACACCGTGCACTGCATCATCATGGATTCCCTATTCTATCAGGAGAGGGGTTACAAGGTTCGCCGTCTGGCGTCGTTGAAATAGATACATAGCATAAAACAGCCTTCCCCAGGATGGGGAAGGCTGTTTTGTATTATCGCGGCCGGTGGGTAAACGCCTCGTGTTCTCTGGCCAGCTCGTCCCGAAGCTGGCGGGAGGACCAGGTGATGTTGCTGGGCGTCAGCACGGCTTTGAGGGGCACGCGGGGGATATCCGCGTCGCGCATGCCCTGCAAAAAGGCGTCCAGCTGGGGGCTGAGCATGTGGCACATCACCAGCATCGGATCCGAGAAGGCGTCCACGGCCAGCGGCGCGGCGGCCTTGCCCATGGGGATCCCCGCCAGTGCGCCAATGGGCAGATCGTACTCCCATGACTTGACGGCCCTCACACGAATGCCCTGCCCCCGGCATAGCACGGCCAATCGCGCCTCGACAGGGGCTTCAATATTGTAGGTGAGCAGCAGCGGCTGTGCCATGAGCGCGGCCTCCTTCTTGTTTTTAAAACCATTATAACGATACCTGCCGAACCTTGTCAACTCCCTTGAATATTTACAACGGTGGGCTATAATACCAGCGGAAACATTCTGTATGGAGGACGATGACATGGACGCGAGTATGGGATTGATGCAGTTTATCGACGCCGCGCCGACGGCGTTTCACGCGGCGGCAATGGCCGCGGACGCGCTGGCGAACGCGGGATATCAAAAGCTGGAGGAGCAGCAGCCTTGGACAATCGTCCCCGGCGGGCGCTATTTCCTGACCCGCAACCGCTCTTCGGTGATCGCGTTTCGACTTCCGAAGCGTGGCTTTGCGCCTTTTCAAATCGTGGCCAGCCATGGAGATTCGCCCTGCTTCAAGCTGAAGCCCAACGCAGATCGCGCGGCCCAGGGACTTGCCCAGCTGAACGTTGAAAAGTACGGCGGCATGCTGATGTCCACCTGGCTGGACCGGCCGCTGTCCGTGGCGGGACGGCTGATCGTGAAGGGGGAGCGCGGCCTTGAGACAAAGCTTGTGAATGTAAACAGGGATCTGGCGATCATTCCCAACCTGCCCATACACTTTAGTCGCGACGCCAACGACGGCGTGGCCTTTAACGCACAGGTGGACATGATGCCCGTCTTTGGCGAGGAGGGCGCGGACATCATGGCCATCGTGGCCGGGGCCGCGGACGTCGATAAGGACAGCGTCGTCGGCTGCGACCTGTTCCTCTATAACCGGGACCGCGGCGCCATCGTCGGCTCGGATGGAGGGTTTATCTCCGCGCCCAGGCTGGACGATCTGGCCTGCGCCTGGACATCGCTGACGGCGTTTTTGGAGGCAAGGCCCTCTGACCACATCGACGTCTACTGCCTTTTTGACAACGAGGAGGTGGGCAGCGGTGGCAAGCAGGGCGCGGGTTCCACGCTGCTGATCGAGGCGCTTCGGCGGATCGCCCAGGCGCTGGATGCCCGGCCCCAGGCGCTGGAGGCCGCCATTGCCGCCAGCTTCCTGGTCTCCGCCGACAACGCGCACGCCGCGCACCCCAACCACCCGGAGAAGTACGACGAGCAGAACCGGGTGAGGATGAACGGCGGCGTGGTGGTCAAGAGCAACGCCGCCCAGAAGTATGCCAGCGACGGCCTCTCCATCGCGGTTTTCGAGGGCATCTGTAAAAAGGCGGGCGTGCCCACCCAGCGCTTTGCCAATCGCTCGGACATCCCCGGCGGCTCCACGCTGGGAAACATCGCCCTTGCCCAGGCCTCGATGAACGCCGTGGACATCGGCCTTGGACAGCTGGCCATGCACTCCGCCCGGGAGACGATGGGGGCCAAGGACGTGGATTATATGATTCGCGCGCTCAAGGCGTTTTATGAGAGCGAGATAAGCATCACGTCGGATGGCACAGTAGAATTCTAAGCGTCACAAAACCCGGATTGCCGCGTCGATCCGCCCCTTGCAATGGCGCACCGCGAAACCGCAGTGTACAGCGTCATGGCAATGGAGCGACGCGGCAATCCGGGTTTATTTGATATATTACACTTCCGGTTCCGCCCTCGGCGGGAGCAGCTCAAAGTTGATTTCGCCCAGCGGCACGTTGACGCTCTCGGCCCGTACGCGCACACGGTCGCCCAGCCTGAACACCGTGCCGGTTGCGCTTCCGATCAGCCTGCCGCGTTCACGGTCGAACTCATAGTAGTCGTCCAGTCCGGCGATGTGCACCAGGCCTTCCACATGGTTCTCAAGCGTCACGTAGAACCCCCAGCCGGTGACGGAGGCGATCACGCCGTCGAACTTCCGACCGATGTTGCGGCTCATCCAGGCGGCCATCATAATGCCGTCGGCCTGACGCTCGGCAGCGACGGCGGCGCTCTCCCGCTCGGAGGTGTCCAGCGCGATATCAACCATGCGGCCTGACATTCTTCCGGCGACATTCAGCTTGCCGTCCAGCAGCAGCTTCAGCATCCGATGCACCACCAAGTCGGGATAGCGGCGAATGGGGGAGGTGAAGTGGCAGTAATCCTTCAGCGCCAGCGCGTAATGCCCAAGGGGCCGCTCGCAGTAGCGGGCTTTTTTCAGCGCTCGAAGCAGGCTCCTGCGCACCACGTCCCGGGCGGGGTGGTCCTTCACCTGTTCAAGGATCCCCTGCAGCACGCCGGGGTGGGGCTGGGGGCCGATGCGCATGTATAGGTCCAGACTTCCCAGGAACGCCTCCAGCGACAGCAGCCGGTCGGCGTCCGGGTCCTCGTGGACGCGATAGACGAAGGGTAGCTCCACGCTCCTGGCCAGCGCGGCCACAGTCTCGTTGGCGGCCAGCATGAAGTCCTCGATGATCCGCTCGCCCTCGCCGCGAGGCTGGCACAGGATCTCCGACGGTTCGCCCTTCTCGTTCAGTATAAATTCCGGCTCGTCCATCTCGAAGTCGATGGAACCCCTGGCCTGCCGCCTGGAGCGCAGCACATGGGAAAGCTCGCGCATGTCATAAAGCGCCTGTCGCACGTCCGGCGCGATGGCGTTGTCGCCGCCTTCGAACAGCCGGTTCACGGCCTCGTAGGTCAGGCGCGCGTGGGAGTGTATCACCGACTTCGACAGGTGATGGTCCACGACCCTGCCCTGCTCGATGTCCATGAACAGGCTCATGGCCAGCCGATCCACGTCCGGCATCAGCGAACAAAGGCTGTTGCTCAGGCACTCCGGCAGCATCGGCACCGTCAAACCCGGCAGATAGAGGGACGTGCCCCGCATATAGGCGTCGTCGTCGATGGCCGTCCCTGGGTAAACGTAGTGGCTCACGTCCGCGATGTGCACGCCCAGCCGCCAGCCCCTGTCCGTTCGCTCGATGGACACGGCATCGTCGAAATCCTTGGCCGTGGCGCCGTCGATGGTGAAGGCGAGCAGGCCGCGCAGATCCTCCCGACCGGCGAGGTCTTCCGGGCGAACCTCATCTGGCATGCGCCGCGATTCGATCTCAACGGCTTCGTTCAGCTCCGTGGCAAACCCGTGGTCCTCGGCCACGGCCTTCATCAGCGCCGGAAGGCTGCCCTCGTTGCCCAGCACGCGCAGCACGCTGGCGTAAATAGGACGGTTCATCTCCGGGTACTTTTCGATCTTCAACAGCGCGATCTGGTCGTTTTTCACAAAGGAAAGGTCGCCCGTCAGCACCACGTCATAGGGAATGCGCAGGTCGCAGGGCACGGCGGTGGCCACGGTGCGGACTTCCGCGCGGCGCTTGGGTGCACCTTTGGGCGCGCGACGCTCCACGCGCACATAGGCAGCGAAGGTATCCTTCGCGCGCTTGAGTATCCCGTTCAGCTGGCAGCGTTCGCCCTGGGGGCGCACCAGCACCAGGTCTCCCGGCATGCACCGCGCCGCGCCTGAGGCCAGGATCGTCATGGCCACGCCGCCCTTCACGGGGTGGGCCATGGGCGTGCCGTTGCGCTGGAAGGAGACGGTGGCGGCGGCCAGGCCGATGCTCTCCGGCACGGCAAAGCCGCCCTTGCGGGTAGCGGCGATCGCCCCCTGCCGCATAAGCGCGTCCAGACCCGCCTGCACTTCCTCCAGCGGCGCCTCCAGCGCTGTGGAGAGCTGCTTCGCCGTCATCGGCGCTCGGGCCTTACAGATCATGTTCAAAAGATTGTCCGTCATGCTTCTCCCTTTTCAATGACGATGGATTCCACCCGCCTCTGGGCGACCTTTTCAACGGTCACCTTAAAGCCTTCGTAGTCGAAGGCGTCGCCGGGGTTCGGGAACCGGCCCAGCACCTCCAGCACCCAGCCGTTCACCGTCACGCTGTCATAGTCCTCGTCCACGGGCACGATTTCCCGGAGATCCTCCAGGCTGGCCCCGCCGGACACCCTCCACTGGCCGTCGGAAACCTGGACGATGTCCTCGACCACCTCGTCGTGCTCGTCCCATATTTCGCCCACCAGCTCCTCCAGAATGTCCTCCATGGTGACGATCCCCACTACGCCGCCGTATTCGTCCACCACCACGGCCATGTGGTTCTTGGTCTTTTGCAGCAGCTTGAGCAGCACGCCCAGCTGCGTCCCGGGAACCACGCACAGTGGCGCGGTCATCATTTCACGCACGCTCTTCTTGTCCCTCAGACGGTAAAAGTCCTTTTCGTGCAGTATACCCACAATGGTGTCGATGGTGTCCTCGTATACCGGAAGCCGGGAACGCCCGCTTTCTTCGAAGGTCCGGGCGATGCCGTCCGCGTCGCAATCCACGTCCACGGCGACGACGTCCACGCGGGGGGTGAGGATATCCTCGACGGTCAGGTCTCCAAACTCGATGGCGGAGCGGATCAGCTCGCTTTCGTGCTGGTCGATCTCGCCATCGTTTTCGGCCTCCTCCACGATGGTGATCAGCTCCTCCTCGGTGATGCCGCGCTCGTCCGAGGGCTTGAACACCCGATAGACCAGCTTTTGCCAGCAGGTGGTGAGGAATATCACCGGCGTCAGCAGCTTCAATATGGCGTTCAGCGCCGGGTAGAAGGCCAGCGCCAGCTGCTCCGGCCGATCCTTGGCGATGGTCTTTGGGGCGATTTCGCCGAACATCAGCACTACCACGGTCATTACCGCCGTGGATACCGTGACGCCCGCGCCGCCGATGGCGCGAACGAACAGCACCGTCGCCAGCGAGGCGGAGAGGATGTTCACGATATTATTGCCCACCAGTATGCCCGAGAGCAGTCGGTCATAGTCCTCAGCCAGCTTCAGCGCCTTTTCCGCGCGGCGGTTGCCGCTTGCGGCCATGCTCTTGAGCCGCGCGCGGTTCAGGCTTGTGTAGGCCGTTTCCGAGGCCGAGAAGAACGCCGAAAGCGCCACCAGCGCGATCAGCGAGAGTATCAGGATACCGTTGCCGTCCATTAAGGACACTCACACTCCTTATCCATTCGATGCCCAACGTGAAGAGTGGAGTGTGGAGCAAACCCAACTGTTTCACTCCACACTCCAAACGCGACGCTCCAAAGTCTGTCAGTCCATAAGGCCCGCCACGTTCTCCGCCCGGTAGCCAAGCGCCTTGCGCAGCGCTTCCCGGTCGGGCAGGCTGCTCATCAGTACCTTGGTCTCGCCCTCCAGCGCCACATGCTCCAGCGCGGCGGGAATCAGCACGCTGTCAAAGGCGTTCAGCGTCATTTCATCGTCGCCCCAGCGCAGTACGCAGGGGGTGAGGGGCGTGAGAAACAGCATCCGCCCGCTTTCCAGCGGCATTCTGCCCGACAGGTTAAGCCTGCACAGCTCAAAGTGGTCGTCGGAGATATAATAGGTCCGGCTGCCGCCCTTGCAAAGCACCGTGGTGCCTTCGATCTTCTCCAGCCGCATATCCGGCTTGCACACCTCAAGGGCCTTTTCCACGTGCAGCTCGCGGCTCTTGCCGTTTTCATCCACGCGGTCCCAGTCCCAGAAGCGATAGGTCACGTCGCTGGACTGCTGGATCTCATAGACCATCACGCCCTCGCACAGCGCGTGCAGCATGCCGCTGGGGATGTAGTAAACGTCGCCGGGGCGCACGTTTACAAAACGCAAACCCTCTTTCAAACGCCCCTCGGAGACCAGCTTATCGAGGCGCTCGCCGTTGGTGTCCGCGCCGTAGATGATCTGCGAACCGGGCTCGGCGTTGAGGATGATCCAGGCCTCGGTCTTGCCGCGCTTGCCGTTTTCATGCGCGGCGGCGTAGGCGTCGTCCGGGTGCACCTGCACCGACAGTGGCAGCACCGGGTCCAGCAGCTTCAGCAGCAGCGGGAAATCTCCGCCGGTGGGGCCGGTCAGGTCGTCGCCCCAAAGCTCGATCATCCGGCTCAGCGACTTTCCGGCGTGGGGGCCGTTGGCCACCATGCTCTCATGGCCGGGCAGATCGGAAATCTCCAGGCTCTCGCCCACGGCGTCCTCCGGGGCGTCCTTCAACAGCGCGTCGCGCAGCATGTGCCCGCCCCAGGGCGTTTCCTCGCCGTGGCGGAAGCTGGGGGCCATCAACAGCGGATACAGGTTCATCTTTCACTGCCTCCTTTGTTCATCAGAACGTTTCCCAGACTTTCGGAAAACATCCTTGCAAAAGTTGCCCCCATCCATTATACTGGAAACATACGGGGGCATTCTTAATGTAACATGATGTCGCCCCGCTGTCAAGAGAAGGAGGGGCCCGCCGGTGCAAAAAATCCATTCGGTCAGTGTGCGCGCGCTGGCGGAGTTCGCCTTTGAAAAGGGCGACCTGATCCCCGCCGCCCGCGCGGCCTCGCGGATGCGCGACGGCGTGCGCGGCCATCAGGCCCTGCAGGAGCTGCTGCCCGTCAGCTGGCGGCTGGAGGTGCCCGTCAGCCGGGACATTCCCATTGGGGACAGAATCCTGCGCGTCCACGGCCGGGCGGACGCCGCGTATGTCGACAATGAGATCGTGCGCGTGCAGGAGATCAAGACAACGGCGAAGGACCCGACGACGATCCTGAAATACGATTATCCCGCCCACTGGGCCCAGGGGGAGGTCTACGCCGCGCTGTTCTGCCTGAACGAGGGCGTTTCCCGGGCGGAGGTGCGTTTGACCTATGCGCGGCTGGACGGGAAGAAGAGAGAATTTACCGAGGATTACAACGCCTGGGAGTTGGAAGAGCGGCTGATTGCCTATGCCGGGCCCTACCTGGATTGGATTTCAAAGGTGGACGACTGGAAGGAGCAGTCGCGGCCCACGCTGGACAGGCTGCCCTTTCCCTTTGACAGCTTTCGGGAGGGGCAGAGGGACATGGCGCGCGCCGTGTACCTGGCCATGAAGAACCACACCAGCGCGCTGATCGAGGCGCCCACCGGCATTGGCAAGACGGCGGCGGCGCTGTTCGGCGCGCTCAAGGCCCTGGGGAAGGGCTTTGTGACGGCGATATTCTATCTCACCGCCCGGACTACGGGCCGCCGCGCCGCCGAGGACGCGCTGGATCTGATGCGGGCAAAGGGGCTGGCCGTGCGCAGCGTCACCATCACCGCCAAGGAGAAGATTTGCCCTCTGGGCAAGGCGGATTGTATGGGCTGCCAGTACGCCGCCGGCTACTATGACCGCCGCCGGGAGGCCCTCAAAGAGGCCATGACCATCCAGAAGTTGGACGCGGAGGCGCTGACAGAGCTGGCCATGCGGCATGAGCTGTGTCCCTTCGAACTGTCGCTGGACATTTCCGAGACGGCGGACGTGGTGATCTGCGACTACAACTATGTCTTCGACCCAAAGGTGCGTTTAAAGCGGTATTTTGACGGCAAGAGCCGGGCGGGGCTGCTGGTGGACGAGGCGCACAACTTGGCCGACCGCGCCAGGGACATGCTGTCTGCGGAGCTCTCCGGCGCGAAGCTCGCGGAATGTCGCAAGCTGGCCGACCGCTTTGAGGGCGCGGACAGCCCGATGGCGCGGCTGTTGGGGGAGCTGCTTTCTGCCTTTGACGCCGCCGAGGTGGAGCAGGAGAGTCTGTCCGAGCTGCCGGAGGGCCTTGTGGAGGCGGTGAAGCGGTTTTCAGAGATCGCGGATGAGCTGGAGCCGGTGGAGCCGGAAATCGTGGACTTTGTCTACCAGGCCCAGTGGTTCACGAGGGTGTCCAAACTGTTTGACGAGGAGAGCTATCGGACGCTGATCGTGCCGGGAGAGAAGTATCTGGACGTGCGGCTGTGGTGCTTCAACCCGGCGGGCCATTTAAAAAAGACCCTGTCCAGGGTGGGCGGCGCGGCGCTGTTTTCCGCGACCTTGACGCCCATGGCGTTCTACGCCGAAACCCTGGGCGCAGATGGCGAGGGGGATGAACAGCTGCGGCTGGAATCCCCCTTTCCAAGGGAAAACCTGCTGGCCATGCGCATGCCCCTGGCCGTGGGCATGAAGGACCGGGAGCGCACGCTGAACGCCGTATGCCAGATCATTCACGCCTTGGCCGAGGCCAAGCCCGGCAACTATCTCGCCTGCTTCCCGTCCTATGCATATATGACCCAGGCCTTCAGGCGCTATCGACTGCTCTGGCCCTATGACGATGTGATCTGCCAGGAGAGCAGCATGCCAGAGCGGGCGCGGCTGGAATTCATCGAGCGATTCCAGCCCGCACCGACGGACAGTCTGG
Organism: uncultured Clostridia bacterium; assembly: GCA_947165745.1. The sequence continues at coordinate 11,643 of CAMVBO010000016.1, forward strand.
TGGCTTTCATCGTGCTGGGCGGGGTGTTTGCCGAGGGCGTGGATCTGCCGGACGACCGGCTGTCCGGCGCGGCGATCGTCTCCACGGGCATGCCGCAGCTATCCTTTGAGCGAGAGCTGCTGCGGGAGCAGCTGGACGACGCGGACGGCGGCGGATACGACGCGGCCTACACCTACCCGGGCCTGCGCCGCGTGCTGCAGGCGGCGGGCCGGGTCATCCGCACGGAGACGGACCGGGGCGTGGTGCTGCTGATCGATATGCGGTACAGGCAGGAGAAATATCGCGCCCTGATGCCGCCCCACTGGGATGTGAAGGACGTGAAGAAGATGAGCGAGCTGAATGAAAGGCTGCGCAAATTCTGGGGGAATACGGAGGAAGAAGAAGGATGAAGAGATTGATTGCGATGGCGCTGGCGCTGATGCTGTGCGGCTGTGCGCTGGCGGAGGGGAACTGGTACGTGAACGAGGGACAGGCACTGGTACAGCGGATGCAGACGCTGGCGGCGGACGACGCCTATTTTCACCTGTACGAAACGGGCAACGACGAAATGAACGCGCTGCGCAAGGCGTTTGCCGAGGCCGACCTGTCAAAGCCCACAGACGCGCGGTTCATGGCCCTGCCGGAGGTGGCGGAGCTGCTCTCGGCAATGGAGAGGATGGCTTTAATGGGCGGGGCGGAAGCTGACCTGAGTGAGATCAACAACCTGACGGACGTGGGGAAGGAGGAGCTGGTCAAGCGCCTGCCCGCGGCGGCGGTGACCGCTCTGACCGCGCAAAGCGGTGTCGAATGGGTCGCGCTTTCCAGCGTGCTCACGGTAGGCGCGTCCATAGAGGCGGTGGAGGACTTTGTACCCGGCTATCTGCTGCTGGAGTACCCGGGCGAATTCGCCGTGTTGATCACCTTCTCGCGGCCGCTTGGGGGCTATCTGGGCGCCTCCGCCATACCCGTTCCCGCGAACAGCCTGGAGACGATTGAAAATATGCTGCCCTTAACGAAAGCCGTTGGGCTGAATCTGGAGCTGGAAGAGATTGAATTGGATTGACATGACCGAAGGGGCGGCGCATCGCGCCGCCCCTTCGGTGTAACTATGATTATGCTTTGTGTACCAGATAGATCATATCGACCAAGGGCTTCCCGTTCTCGATGATCGGTTCCGGGTAATTATTCGTGAAGAACCCCTTTTCCACATAGGCCCTTTCAAAGCCAAGCTTTTCATAGAAGCCCACGTTGGCCGGGCTGGTGCCCACATACAGCGCGCCTGAGCGCGTTGCGCAGAGCTTGAGCATATGCCTGACCAGCCTGTTGCCATACCCCCGGCCACGGTATTCCGCCTTCACGGCCAGGTTTTTGAGCTCCATCGCGCCGTCGTCCCGCGCAGCGATCACCGCCGCCCCGGCAATCTGGCCGCCTGCAAGCAGCGCGTACAGCTCGCCGTCGTTCAGGTACTTATCGATCCTCGCCTCGCTGGGGTCGGCCTCCTTCAGCAGCGGGATATACGCCTCCTTGCCGGCGGAGATGCGGCGTATCTCCAGCGGGGCCAGCTCGCCCCGCGACCAGTGCTTGCGGCACAGCGCCACATAGCTCTCGTTGCCGCCCAGCACGATTTGCTCACCGGCCTTCGCCACTTTACCGTCCACCACGCGGGCGTTCATAATGGCTTTCCGACCGCACCAGCACACGGTCTTGATCTCCTCGATGGAATCCGCCCAGGCCATCAGCCATTGGCTGCCCTCGAACAGGTTGCCCATAAAGTCCGCCCGCAGGCCATAGCAGATCACCGGGATGTTCCTGTCGTCCACGATGTCCACCAGCTTTTTCACCTGTGCCTTGGTCAAAAACTGCGCTTCATCCACGATCAGACAGTCGTAGACCGACAGGTCGATGCTGTCCAGCTCCTCCACAAATCGGCAGGGGGCGCTCAAGCCCGACCGGGAACCCACCACACGCTCGCCGTCGCGGTTGTCCAGCTGGGGTTTCAGCATCAGCGCGTTCTGTCCGCGCTCCTGATAATTGTATTGAACCATGATGGCGTTGGCGGTCTTGGAGGACCCCATCGCCCCGTAACGGAAGTACAGCTTTGCCATATTGAAAATCCTCTCCAGCACAATTAAGGGTATTATACGCCCCGGCGCGGCCTCTTGTCAAACGCCGCGGTTTTTTGTACAATAGTCGCAGAAGGGAGGCGGGGCCATGACCATCGCGGGCATCATCGCCGAATACGATCCGTTCCACCGGGGCCACGCCCGGCACGTGGAGCAGAGCC
>CAMVBO010000017.1 GCA_947165745.1 uncultured Clostridia bacterium
CCGAGGCCGTCATCACCGTGCCCGCCTACTTCTCCGACGCCCAGCGCCAGGCCACCAAGGACGCCGGCCGCATCGCGGGCCTTGAAGTGAAGCGCATCATCAACGAGCCCACCGCGGCGGCCCTGGCCTACGGCCTGGACAAGGGCGACGCCCACAAGATCCTGGTCTACGACCTGGGCGGCGGCACCTTTGACGTGAGCCTGATGGAGGTCGGCGACGGCATCTTTGAGGTGCTGGCCACCGCCGGCAACAACCGCCTGGGCGGCGACGACTTTGACCAGCGGCTGATCGACTACATCGCCGATGAGTTCAAGAAGGAAAACAACATCGACCTGCGCCAGGACCGCATGGCCCTGCAGCGCCTGAAAGAGGCTGCCGAGAAGGCCAAGATCGACCTGTCCGGCCTGATGAGCACCAACGTGAACCTGCCCTTCATCACCGCCGACGCCACCGGCCCGAAGCACCTGGACGTGACCATCAGCCGCGCCAAGTTCAACGAGCTGACCAGCGACCTGGTGGAAAAGACCGTGGGCCCGATGACCCAGGCCATGCGCGACGCGGGCGTCTCCGCCAAGGACATCGACAAGGTGATCCTGGTGGGCGGCTCCACCCGTATCCCCGCCGTGCAGGAGGCCGTGCAGCGCATCACCGGCAAGGAGCCCTTCAAGGGCATCAACCCCGATGAGTGCGTGGCCGTGGGCGCTGCCATCCAGGGCGGCGTGCTGGGCGGCGACGTGAAGGACATCGTGCTGCTGGATGTCACGCCCCTGTCCCTGGGAATTGAGACCCTGGGCGGCGTGTTCACCCGCCTGATCGAGCGCAACACCACCATCCCCGTCAAGCAGACCCAGGTGTTCTCCACCGCGGCCGACGGACAGACCAGCGTGGATGTGCACGTGCTGCAGGGCGAGCGCGAAATGGCCGCCTACAACAAGACCCTGGGCCGCTTCCAGCTGACCGGCATCGCGCCCGCGCCCCGCGGCGTGCCGCAGATCGAGGTCACCTTTGACATCGACGCCAACGGCATCGTGCACGTGTCCGCCAAGGATCTGGGCACCGGCAAGGAGCAGTCCATCGCCATCACCGCCTCCAGCAACATGAGCGAAGAGGAGATCAAGAAGGCCGTGGACGAGGCCGCGCAATTTGCCGCCGAGGACAAGAAGAACAAGGAGCAGGCTGAGACCTTCAACCAGGCTGACAACCTGATCTATCAGACCGAAAAGACCATGAAGGATCTGGGCGACAAGCTGGATCCCGCTGACAAGGCCAAGTTGGAGAGCGAGCTGGAGTCCTTCAAGCAGACCCGCCAGAGCAATGACGTGGAGCAGATCAAGAACGCCATGGAGAGCTTCAGCAAGCAGACCATGGACATCTTCGGCAAGGTCTACCAGCAGGCGGGCGCCCAGGGCAACCCCGGCGCGGGCTTCGATCCCAACGCCGCCGGCTTCAACGGCAACGCCGGTTCCGATGTCAATGACGACGGCACCGTGAACAGCGAGTTTACCGACAAGTAATCGCGGAATGAAATCGGAGGGGCAAGGGCGACGCTCTTGCCTCTCTTTGAGGGAGTAGGGAAGAGGGAGTAGGGAGTAGGAAATGCCGTTGCCGCGTGATACTGCGGAATGGTAATCACTATTCCTACTGCCTGCTCCCTACTGCCTAATCCCTGATGACTCCATCCCGAGAGGATGATGAACAATGGCTAACAAACGAGACTACTACGAGGTTCTGGGCGTCGAAAAGGGCGCGGACGACGCGACCATCAAAAAGGCCTATCGCCAGCTGGCCAAAAAGTACCACCCGGACGTGAACCCCGGCGACAAGACCGCCGAGGAAAAGTTCAAGGAGGTCAACGAGGCCTATCAGGTGCTGTCCAACCCGGAAAAGCGGGCCCAGTACGACCAGTTCGGCCACGACGGCCCCCAGGCGGGCGGCTTTGGCGGCGGCGGCTTTGGCGACTTCAGCGGCTTTGGCGGCGGCTTCGGCGGCTTTGAGGACATCTTCAACATGTTCACTGGCGGCGGCTTCGGCGGCACTGGCGCGCGGCGCAACGGCCCGGTTCAGGGCGACGATGTGCGCGTGGACATCACCATCTCCTTTGAAGAGGCGGCCCTGGGCTGCGAAAAGGAGATCAAGCTGGTGAAGGACGAGGATTGCCCCACCTGCCACGGCAGCGGCGCGAAGCCGGGCACCAAGGTGGACACCTGTCCCACCTGCCAGGGCACCGGCCAGGAGCGCGTGGTGAGCAGCACGCCCTTTGGACGCATCCAGAACGTGCGCACCTGTTCCCGCTGCCGGGGCACGGGCAAGATCATCACCGAGCCTTGTGACAAGTGCCATGGCCGTGGCAAGCTGCGCGTCAGCAAGCGCCACACCGTGAAGGTGCCTGCCGGCGTGGACAATGGCCAGGTGCTGAACATCCGGGGCGAGGGCGAGCCGGGCGAGCACGGCGGCGCGCCGGGCAACCTGCTGATCGTGGTGAACGTGAAGCGGCATCCGCTGTTCAAGCGGCGCGACGACGATCTGTACATCGATATGCCGCTGACCTTCACCCAGGCGGCGCTGGGCGCGAAGCTGGACGTGCCCACGCTGGGCAAGCCCGTCCAGTACACCTTCCCCGAGGGCACCCAGCCCGGCCAGGTGTTCCGGCTGGAGGGCGCGGGCGTTCAGAACCTGCGCAATCCGGCCCGAAAGGGCGATCTGTACGTCACCGTCGTGGTGGAGCTGCCCAAAAAGCTGACCAAGCAGCAGAAGGATCTGCTCAGGCAGTTTGAGGAGACGGCCACCAGCAGCCAGTACGAGAAGCGCAAGTCCTTCTGGGACAACCTGAAGGACATGTTCAGATGACATAAGCCAGGAGGGGACGGGACATGCCTTCATTGCCTCAACTGCGGCGCGTGCATGCCCAGATGCTGGACTTGCTCAATTATTTCGACGCCTTCTGCGCCGAAAACGGCATATCCTATTCGCTGCACGGCGGCACGCTGTTGGGCGCGATGCGCGAGCACGGCTTCATTCCCTGGGACGACGACGTGGACGTGACGCTGACCCGTGAAAACTACGAGAAGCTCCGGGACGCCGCGCGCAAGGGGCCGCTGGCGGAACATGTGACCTTTTCCGAATACAGCGCCCAGCATCCCCGGCTGTGGCTGCGCCGTCCCGGCGAGCCCGGCGCGTGGATCGACCTGTTCATCTATGACAATATCTCAGAAAACCGCGTCGCCCAGAAGCTGAAGCTGCTGGGCTGCGCTTTCTTCCTGGCGTTCACGAAGAATCGGGAGGGCATGGGCCATTCCCACAGGAAGGGCGGCAAGGCGGCGATGGTGAACCTGGGATACCTGCTGGGCAGGCCCTTTCCCGTGAAGTTCAAAGCCCGGCTGATGAACGCCTGGTGCAAGCACGCATTTCACGGAAGGCGCACGCTGATCCACCGCTCCAACGACCAGTACACCCATAACGGGCTGGTCGTGATCCTGCCGGCGGGGGTCATGTCGAAATACACCCGCGTGCCCTTCGAGGACGCGGAGCTGATGGTTTCCGCCGACTGGCATAAGATACTGGTGAGCAGCTACGGCGAGGATTACATGACGCCCCGGCGCACGGCATCCCACGACAACCCCGCCCACGCGGGCTTCAAGGGGGCGTGAACCGGCGCGGGCCGCTTCGCACTAGAGTGTGTTTCTAAAATCCTGAACATGCATTTTCGGCGTCTAAGGCTGCATTTCTGTGTTGCTTTTCCTCGACTTGCTGAAGGTAAATCGAGAAATCTGCAACAGACAGATGCCGGAAAATGCGCCGCAGAATCGATGCGGGAATTAATCATCGTCTACCTAAAGATCCTTCGCTCTGCTCAGGCTGACAGGCATCGGGAGCGGTGTCGTCCTGAGCGAAGCGAAGGATCTGTCGTTTCAACGCCCGCGCCGGTTATGTTTCTGCGACGCGGCTTGTCCTGCCGGTCAAATGATGCTATAATCAATTCAACGACAGGGAAGGAGACTGGCAATGAACCTGGACGCGTTGGGACTCTGGCTGGGCCGGGGGATCATGGCGGGCTTCGCGGCGCTGGTGGTCGTGGAGCTGATCCGCTATTTTCGCTCGGCGCTGGCGGACCCCATCGAACCCAGAACGCCGAACGGAGCGCCCCTGCCCGGGCCGCGGGTTTGGGGGGAAGCGCTGCTGGCCTTCGCGGCCTCGCGGCTCTTGGTCGTCCTGGTGATCCTGGCGTGCCACCGAATCCGCGCCGGCACCTTCGAGGGCTTTTCACCGGTGTTCGCCTCAAAGCTGACGCCCTGGGACGCTGACCACTACCTGGGCATCATCGAAAGCTGGTACGTCGCCGAGGGCGATCCCCGGCTGCACATCGTGTTCCTGCCCTTCTACCCGGCTGTCGCCCGGACGCTGTACCTGCTGACAGGTATGAGCTCCTTTTCGGCGGCGGAGATCGTCTCCAACGCCGCGTTCATCGGCTGCGGCTGGGCGATGTTCCGCCTTGGCGAGGACGAGGGCGGCGCGACGCTGGGCCGGCGGGCCATGTGGCTGATGGCCCTCACGCCCATGACCTACTTCTATTCGATTCCCTACACGGAGTCCACCTTCCTGCTTATGACGCTGCTGGCGGTGCTCTGCGCTCGCAGGCGGCGGTTTGTGCCGGCGGTGGTCTTCGGCGCGATGGCGGCCAACGCCCGCATCGTGGGCATGGCCGTGGCCATTCCCATCTACTGGGAGCTGCTGCGCCATGACCGGGAGCTTCACCCGTCCCGCAAGGCCGCTTCCAGGGCGGCGATCTGCGCGGCGAAGGTGCTGCCCGTGGCGGCGGGGCTGGCGCTGTACATGTACGGCAACTGGCGGCTGTTCGGCAACCCCGCGCAGTTCATGGTGTTCCAGCGGCAGCACTGGTCCCAGAAGATGGGCACACTGTCCAACACCTTCCGCTACTGCATGGTGAACGCCCTGACCTACGGGGATGGGCTGTACCGGCTGGGCGTGTGGTGGCCCCAGACGCTGCTGCTCGTCGCGCTGCCGCTGCTGGTGCTCTGGCGCAGGAAGCGGGAATGCCCTGGCGACACGGGCTATCTGCTGGCGTTCTTCTACGTCAGCTTCGTGCCCACCTGGCTGCTCAGCGGAGCGCGCTATCTCTCCGCCGCCTACGCGCTCTACCCGCTGCTGGCCCGGATTCCCAGGGATAAAAAGGGCTTCGGGCTGCTGCTGGCGGGGGAATGTGCGCTGCTGATCTACATGACCGTCGTCGGGCTGTGGTTCGGCAAGGTCTATTGAAAGGACACAGAATTATGAACTGGATGGAATACACGATACTCACCACCACCGAGGCCAGCGACCTGATCTCCCAGATCCTGCTGGACGCGGGCAGTACCGGCACGATGATCGAGGACAAAAACGACGTGGCCGCGAACCAGCGCCCCGAAGGCCAGTGGGACATCATCGACGAGGCCATCGCCCAGCGCATCGGCGACGACGTGAAGGTGACGGGCTACTTTGAGGTGGACGGCAAGCTGGCGGACCGGCTGGCCTTCATCGAGGGCGAGCTGCGACGGATCAAAGCCATGGACCTGGGCATGGACCTGGGCAAGCTGGAGACCCGCCGCCACGACGTGGCCGAGCAGGACTGGACCGAGAGCTGGAAGGCGGCCTTCAAGCCCTTCCGCCTGGGCCGGCACATGCTGGTGAAGCCCAGCTGGGAGGACGTGGAGACCCAGCCCGGCGACCACATCATCGAGATCGACCCGGGCATGGCCTTCGGCACCGGCACCCATGAGACCACCGGCATGTGCGTGACGCTGGTGGAGAAGTACGTGAAGCCCGGCGACCGGGTGATCGACATCGGCACCGGCACGGGCATCCTGGCCATCGCGGCGGCCCACATGGGGGCCAAGCCCGTGCTGGCCACGGACCTGGACGCCGTGGCCGTGCGCGTGGCCGCCGAGAACGTGAAGATCAACGGCTTCGAGGGCGTGATCGACGTGCGCTGCGGAAACCTGCTGGACGTGGTTCAGGAGAGCGGCGACGTGGTGATCGCCAACATCATCTCCGATGTGATCGTGATGCTGGCCGAGCCTGTAAAGGCGCGCATCGTGGACGGCGGGCTGTTCATCTGCTCCGGCATCTCCGTGGAGCGCCGGCAGGACGTGCTCGACGCGCTGAAGGCGGCCGGCTACGAGCTGCTGGACGATGTGACCCAGGGCGAGTGGTGCGCCATGGCGGCCCGGAAAAAGTGACTGACGGGCGCAGGATCGGAATGGACGGACAGCGCGGCGCCGCAGAACGACGCTGCGCGCAGATTCTTCGACTTCGGCGCCGCCTCCGCTCAGAATGACAACGTGATGCGTCGTTTGTCATCCTGAGCGAAGTCGAAGGATCTGTTCGTATCGCTTACGCACTGACTTACAACAGTGGACGCCGTTCCCGGCGAAGGAGCAACCATGCACAGCTTTTACATCGAACCGCCCGTGAACGGGTTTGCCGTCCTGCCCGCCGAGGAGGCCAAACACGCGGCAAAGGTGCTCAGGCTCAAACCCGGGGACGAGGTGTGCGCCATGGACGGCGCAGGCCGCCGCTGGCGAGCGGAGATGGCCGGGGAAGGCCGCGTTCGGCTGCTGGAGGAATTGCCCGCCAACGAGTGCTCGGCGCGGATCACCGTGTACGAGGGCCTGCCCAAGGCGGACAAGCTGGACCTCATTGCCCAAAAGCTGACGGAGCTGGGCGCGGCGCGCCTCGTGCCGGTGAAGATGTCCCGCTGCGTGGTGAAGCTGGACGGCAGGGACGGCGAAAAGCGCCGGGAGCGCCTGCAGAAGATCGCGCGGGAGGCCGCCAAGCAGTGCGGCCGGGGCCTGCCGATGGACGTGTCGGAGCCCGTGGACTGGCGGGCGGCGCTCAAAGCCATGGCGGCGCACGACGCGCTGCTGATTCCCTGGGAGGATGCCCGGGGCGCGCGGTTGAAGGACGCCTTCGCCGAGCTGCCCGGCGCGAAGGACATCGGCATCGTCATCGGCCCGGAGGGCGGCATGTCGCCGGACGAGGTGGACGCGATGCTTCAGATCGGCGGGCGGACCGTCACCCTCGGCCCGCGCATCCTGCGCACCGAGACCGCCGCCGTGGTCTCCGCCGCGCTGGCGATGCAGCTGTGGGGGGACATTTGAACGTGGATTTTGAAGCTGGAGAGCGCAAAATGTCTTCGCGGGGAGGACCAATGAGGACGATTGCCACCTACACCCTGGGCTGCAAGGTAAACCAATACGACACCGAGGCCATGCTGGAAGCCTTCGAGCGGGCGGGCTACACCGCCGTGCCCTTCCAGGATGCGGCCGACGTGTACCTGATCAACACTTGCACCGTCACCGGCACCGGCGACCAGAAGTCGCTGAAGACCATCCGCCGCGCCGCCCGGGAGCACCCGGACTGCGCCATCGTGGTCTGCGGCTGCCTGGCCCAGCGGGAGGCCCAGCGCCTGGCGGCCATGGGCAACGTGGCCCTCGTGCTGGGGGTCCAGCGCCGGGGCGAGGTGGTCGGGCTGCTGGAATCGGCGCTGGCGCAGAATACCACCATCAACGCTGTGGCCCCGTTGAATGGCGCGGGCTTTGAGAGCCTGTTCATCTCCCGCCACGAGGGCAAGACCCGGGCGACGATGAAGATCCAGGAGGGCTGCGACCGGTATTGCAGCTACTGCATCATCCCGTCCGTGCGCGGCCCCGTGCGCTCCATGCCCCTGGACGAGGTGGCGAAGGAGGCCGCGCGGCTGGGCGAGGCGGGCTATCGGGAGATCGTGGTCACGGGCATCCACCTGGCCAGCTATGGCCGGGGCACGGAACACGGCCTGATGGACGCCGTTCGCGCCGTGCACGCCGCGCCGGGGGTGAAGCGGGTGCGGCTGGGGTCGCTGGAGCCCATGACCGTCACCGAGGACTTTGCCCGGCAGGCATCGGAGCTTGAAGGGCTGATGCGCCAGTTCCACCTGTCGCTGCAATCGGGCAGCGCGGCGGTGCTGAAGCGCATGCACCGGCGCTACACCCCGGAGGAGTATCTCGCGGCGGCGCAGACGCTGCGCCGGTATATGCCGGACTGCGCCGTCACCACGGACATCATCGTGGGCTTCCCCGGCGAGACGGAGGCGGAGTTTGCCGAGACCCTGGCTTTCGTGGAGGAGGCCGGGCTGGCTCGGATCCACGTGTTCCCGTATTCCCGGCGCACCGGCACCGTGGCCGACCGGATGGACGGCCAGGTGGACGAGGCCGTGAAGCGGGATCGGGCGCGGCGGCTGATCGAGCTTGGGAACCAACTGGAGCGCCGCTTCGTCTCACAACTGTTGGGCAGCGTCCAGGAGGTGCTGTTTGAGACCCCCGCCGGGGATGGCCTGGCGGAGGGCTACACGGGCCAGTATGTGCGGGTGCGCGCAAAGGCGCAGCCGGGGCGGATCGCCCGGGTGCGGCTGGAGCGGGCCGACGGCACGCTGGCGCTGGGAACCGTCATCGAATGATAATACAGGAGGAATGTGAAATGAAGGATTGCCTGTTTTGCAAGATCATCGCCGGAGAGATTCCCGGCAACAAGGTGTACGAGAACGATAAGGTGTTCGCCTTCCGCGACATCAACCCCCAGGCGCCGGTGCATGTGCTGATCGTGCCGAAGAAGCACGTGGACAACATCCTTCAGTGCGACGGCGATATGGCCGCCGCGCTGACCGAGGCCGTGGGCGAGGTGGCCCGCCGGGAGGGCGTGGCCGAAAACGGCTTCCGCGTCATCAGCAACTGCGGCCGCGACGGCGCGCAGTCGGTGAAGCATTTGCACGTTCACCTGCTGGGCGGGGTGCAGTTGACCGAGAAGATGAACTGACAGCCTAAAGGCGCATAAGTTTGTCAAATCAGCGGCGATCGTTCAAAGTTTTGTGAAAATCTGGTTTTTATTGCTTTCAAGGCTTGACGAGTACATAAGTTATGGGGTATAATATACGTTGTGGCGAACCCCATGCTACATTGGCAAATGCCATTCAATCGCGAGGGGAGGGAAAGCACATGTCCGAGGTACGCATTCGGGAAAATGAATCATTGGAAAGCGCGCTGCGCCGTTTCAAGCGCAAGACTGCTCGTGATGGCATTCTCGCAGAAGCTAGGAAAAGGGAACACTATGAAAAGCCCAGCGTAAAGCGTAAGAAGAAGGCCGAAGCTGCTCGCAAGCGCAAGTATTAAGCCAATGAAAGCCCCTCTGGTCAACGGAGGGGCTGTTTTCAGATTTATAGCGATATTCCGCTATTGGGTGTCCGTTTGCTCACGTATGTTTTTTCAGTTTCCATCATAGTTTATATACCAACCGACGCGCCGCTTCAACGCGCCCATTACACCTGTTTTGGAGAAAATACACCTATGACCCGCTATACAATGCTGCTGTGGCCCCATGCCAACGCCCGCTATCAGAGCGAGACCATCCATCTGGCCGAGGCGGAGCTTGCGCTGATGCTGGATCGCTTTGCGCCGGGGACGGTGATCTCCCGACAGACGGGGCTGGATATGCCCTCGCTGGCCATTGAATTTGCCGAGGCCCCGAAGGCGCAGGTCGTCGAAGCCCTGAGCGCGCATTCGCTGCTCTACGGCCTGTTTGAGCAGCGAGACGGGCTGCTCGCGCCGGTGACGGGCCGTCGGAGCGCCGACGTGGGGGAGGATCTGCCCGCCATATTGAAATACAAGGGCAAGACCAACGAGATGTTCCTCCAGCTGCTGATCAACGCCGCCCTGTACGCCGGGGATTTTTGGCCCCGCGCGGGGGAGAGGCTCTCGTTCCTCGATCCGATGTGCGGCCGGGCCACGAGCCTTTTCGTGGCGGCCAACTACGGCTGGAACGCCATTGGCGCGGACGTGGACAGGAACGATCTGAAGGAGGCCGAAAAGTACTTCAAGCGCTATCTGGAATACCATCGCTTCAAGCATGTCGTGACCCGCGAGTCCCGCACGCTGAAAAAGGGCCAGGCGCAGGTGGTACGCTTCGACTACGCCCAGGACGCCGGGGCGTTCAAGGCGGGCAGCTGTTCGCTGAGCCTGGTCAATCTGGACGCCGCTCAAGCGGAAAACGCCCTGGGAAAGGGCGCCTTCCACGTCATCGCCTGCGACCTGCCCTACGGCGTGCGCCACGACGCCCAGCTGGCCCATGGCGCGGATCGCCGGGGCAACTGGCTGGAGACGCTGCTGGCCCGGGCGCTGCCCCGCTGGAGGGTGGCGCTGAAACCCGGCGGCACGGCGGCCGTGTCCTTCAACGCCCAGAACATCAGCCTGGAGAAGGTGCGCGGGCTGATGGAGGCGGCGGGGCTCCAGGTGATGCGGGGCGGCGCCTATGACGGCTTTGCCCACTGGGTGGAGCAGGCCATCACCCGGGACATTGCCATCGCTCGGAAGCCCGTGTAATACATTTCCCATTCAAACATCTCATTGGAGGTCAACATGGACTATCAATCGCTGCACATCAAGACCGTGGTGGAGCTGCGCCAGCTGGCCAGGCAACAGGGCGTGAAGGTTCCCGCCGGTACCAACAAGCAGACGCTGATCCAGTTGCTGCTGGAAGCGGAGCGTGCCGCCGCGCCGAAGCCGGAGCCCGAGCCCGCGCCCAAGGCGGAAAAGGCCGTTGAGAAGGCCGAGAAGCCGGAGCCGGAGCCCAAGAGCGCGTCCAAGGCGGAAAAGGCCGTTGAAAAGGCCGAGAAGCCCGCCGAAAAGCCCGCCAGGCGCGGTCCGGGACGGCCCCGCACGCGGCAAAGCGAGCCGCAGCCCAATGCGAAAGCGCCTGACGATCCGCAGACCAAGCCGGGAAAGCCCGATGAAAAGCCTGCCGCGCCAGCGGAAAAGGCGGCGGTCAAACCGACGGCGCTGCCGGAGCCGCCCGCGAAGGCCGCTGAAAACACTATCGAGCCGACGGCAAAGCCCGTTGAAAAGCCCGTTAGTCAGAGCGCTGAAACGCCGGCGCCGAAGGTGGAGCAGGCCCCTGCGCAGGAGGCACCCAGGCCCTTCGTTCGCGGCCGCGGGCCCATGTCCCAGCCGGTCATCTATCGCCCGGCAAATCCCGCGAACGAAGGCGGCCCGCGCGCCTATCAGAACCGCGTGCCGACCCGGCCTATGCCGCCTCGTCCGGATCAGCCCCGACAGGAGTATCGCGCGCCGGCGGATTATCGCACCACCAGCGCCGCCGCCGGGGAGCTGCTGGCCGCCGGCGACTGCGGCGAGGGCGCGGGCGTGCTGGAGATCCAGCCCGACGGCTACGGCTTCCTGCGGGCGGAAAACTGCCTGCCCGGCCCCAACGACGTGTACATCTCCATCGCCCAGATTCGCCGCTTCAACCTGCGCAACGGCGACCTGGTCTCGGGCAAGACGCGCCCCCAGCGGGAGGGCGACCGCTACAGCGCCATGCTCTACATCAGCGAGATCAACGGCGAAAGCCCGGACAAGGCCGCCGAGCGCCCCCGCTTTGAGGACCTGGTGCCCATCTATCCGGACCAGCGCCTGCGCCTGGAGCCCCGGGAGGGCAAGGGCGATCTGTCGCTGCGCCTGGTGGACATGCTCGCGCCCATCGGCAAGGGCCAGCGCGGCATGATCGTGTCCCAGCCCAAGGCGGGCAAGACCACGCTGCTGAAAAAGTTGGCCAACGCCATCACCAGCCAATACCCGGACGTGCATCTGATCGTGCTGCTGATCGACGAGCGCCCGGAGGAAGTCACCGACATGCAGCGCTCCATCCAGGGCGAGGTGATCTACTCCACCTTCGATGAGGAGCCGGAGCACCACACCCGGGTGTCCGAGATGGTGCTGGCCAGGGCCCAGCGGCTGGTGGAGATGGGCAAGGACGTGGTCGTGCTGATGGATTCCATCACCCGGCTGGCCCGCGCCTACAACCTGACCATCACCCCCACCGGCCGATCCCTGTCCGGCGGCCTGGATCCGGGGGCGCTGTTCAAGCCCAAGCGCTTCTTCGGCGCGGCCCGGAACATCGAAAACGGCGGCAGCCTGACCATCATCGCCACCGCCCTGGTGGACACCGGCAGCCGCATGGACGACATCATCTTCGAGGAGTTCAAGGGCACCGGCAACATGGAGCTGCACCTGGACCGTAAGCTGTCCGACCGGCGCGTGTTCCCGGCCATCGACCTGTTGAAATCCGGCACCCGGCGGGAGGAGCTGCTGTTGACCGAGGAGGAGATGAACGGCGAATATCAGGTGCGCAAGATGCTCGCCGGACGCCAGCAGGAGATGTACGAGCAGTTGATCGAGCTGATGACCAAGACCAGCGACAATGCCGATTTCTTCACCCGCCTCAAGGGTTGGCTGGCCGTGTATGAGAAGGACGGATATTCACTGGGAAGGTAGGAAGACGAAGAGAGCCAGATTGCCACGTCGGCCTTCGGCCTCCTCGCAATGACGCGGCTGGAGCGCGGCAAAGGCGGCTTTCCGATTTGACGGCGTTCGCAGGGTGGCAACAGGGGAAAACCAGATTGCCGCGCCGGCCTTCGGTCTCCTCGCAATGACAGGATTCGGAATCTCGCTGTTATAGGTCACGCGGATCGAACAGCGACACATATTCAAGCCATGTCATTGCGAGGAGCGAAGCGACGTGGCAATCTGGTTCCTCGAGCAAACTCACTCAATCAGCATCGCGTCGCCGAAGGAGAAGAAGCGATACTCGTCCTTCACGGCCTGCGCATACGCGGCCAGGATGTGCTCCCGATCGTACAGCGCGGAGACCAGCATGATGAGCGTGGAGCCGGGCAGGTGGAAGTTGGTGATCAGCGCGTCCACCAGCTGGAAGCGGTAGCCGGGCTTGATGAATATGGACGTGTCGCCGCTTTTGGCGACCAGCCTGCTGTTTTCTGCGGCGGATTCCAGCGTGCGCACGCTGGTGGTGCCCACGGCGATGACGCGGTTGCCCCGATCATGGGCGGCGTTCACGCGCCGGGCGGCGTCCTCGGTCACCTCGAAGTACTCCGAGTGCATCTCGTGTTCCTCGATGTTCTCCACCTTCACGGGTCGGAACGTGCCCAGCCCCACGTGCAAAAGCACCGGCACAATGTCGACGCCCTTCTCGCGGATGCGCTGAAGCAGCTCCGGGGTGAAGTGCAGGCCCGCCGTGGGCGCGGCGGCGCTGCCGTCCTGCCTGGCATAGACGGTCTGGTAGCGGTCCCGGTCCTTGAGCTTTTCGTGGATATAGGGCGGCAGGGGCATCTCGCCCAGGGCGTCCAGCGCCGCCTCGAAGCTGCCCTCGCACTCAAATTCCACGATTCGCCCGCCGCCCTCGGTGGTTTCGACCACGCGGCATTTCAGCCTCCCGTCCCCGAAGATCACCTCCGCGCCGGGGCGCAGCTTTTTGCCGGGCTTTACCAGCGTCTCCCAGCGCTTGGGCCCCAGCTGCTTGAGCAGCAGCACCTCGCAGGCCCCGCCCGTCGGCCTTTCGCCGTACAGCCGCGCCGGGATGACCTTCGTCTCGTTGATCACCAGGCAGTCGCCGGGGTTCAGATATTCGATGATGTCGTCGAAGCGCCGGTGTTCGATTTCATGGGTGTCCCGGTGCAGCACCATCAGGCGGCTGTGGTCCCGTGGCTCCACCGGGGTCTGGGCGATGCGCTCTTCGGGCAGGTCGTACATAAAGTCGGAAAGTTTCATATCTTTCTCCCATCTGAAAATGAAATGGGGGGCGGTTCTTCATTCCAAAAAATGGGATAAGGAACCGTCCCCTATTCCATTATTCGGCGCACAGCGAGGCCTTGATCCTTTCGATCAGCGCGCCGTACTCCTCGTCGGTGCAGGTCACCCGGCCGGGGTTCATGGCGAAAACGCCGCCCCACTCGAATTC
>CAMVBO010000018.1 GCA_947165745.1 uncultured Clostridia bacterium
TGCAGCCTTAGACGCCGAAAATGCATGTTCAGGATTTTAGAAACACACTCTAAAGCGCATCTCGCCCGCTAAAAAGCATTCGCCAAAGAAACTGAAAAGCCATGTCGGCCAAGCCGACATGGCTTTTTTCAGTCCTCCACGCTATATCGTTCCGGTTCCGTTTCGTTCCCTGCTCCATGATTCCCCGGGCGGCCCTCTCCGGGCGTTTCCATCCCTTCGCGCCTTCTCATCACGGCCACGGCGCATGGGATACGACCCTCGGCCATCTGTATGCGCACGTCGGCATGCCCGGCATCCAGAAAGAACTGCCTGTAGCTTGCCGCCGTGAACTGCCGTTTGAAGTCCACTCCGGCCTTTCCCATCGCTGACGCGAAGCGGCTGGTATTTCCCCTTCCATCGCGGTTCATGTAGGTTGGGATGACCAGCAGTCCGCCCGGACGACACACGCGGTTCAGCTCGCCAAGCGCCTTCATCGGCGCATCCAGCAGGTGAATCACGTTCCCGGCCACAACCGCGTCAAAGCTGCCGTCCGGGTAGTTGAGCGAAGTGATGTCCGCCGGTTCAAAGGCGATGTTACGGAACTCCGCGCAGTTTTGCTTCGCGCGTGCCAACATCTTCGGCGCGAAATCCGTGGCCGTCAGCCGGGCGCATCTGCGCGCAATGACCTCGGTCAGCAGTCCGGTTCCGCAGGCGCACTCCAACACGTTATCGCCAGGTTGGATCAGGTTTGAGACGATCTCCCTCAGCGCCTGGTGCGTCTTTTTGTTGACGACATTCACGAACAGATCATACACGCCCGCCACGCTGTCCCAGAACATATCTTCACTCCCTTATTTCATGCGCTCGTCCATGGCGTCCAAAATCGGCTGCGTCCATTGGCTCTGGAAGATCCAGGCCTCGTGCTGCATGTCGAAGGGGATGATGTCCGGGTTGCGGAAGTGCTTGAGATACCGCTTTTTGTACTTCTCCCCCATCTTTAGCGCGTAGATGATGTGCACCGTGGTGCCGTCCACGTGGATGTCATCCTCGAGAGGGGTCACGTAGTCCGAGTAAAACTCACGGGCCACGGTCTTTGGGTGCAAGGCCACCATGCTGGCGGCAAACTGGTCCATGAAGGCGTCGGTCTCGGAATCCATGTCCATGCCAAAGTTCTTCACCAGCATGTCCTTGAGCTTGTTCTTCTTTTTATCGTTCTTCGCCGCGTCGCCGATCCACCGTCCGACGATCCAGGTCATGATCCGGGCGACGATGGGGCTGCCCTGGTCCAGGTCTGAAGAGCCGATGAACCCGTGGTCGATATGGATTCGCTTGCGCTGGATAAGCAGCCCGACAAAGCTGCCGCCCAGCGAGGAGCCGTAGGCGCCGTCCACGCGCCCGCCGTGATGCTCGATGATGTAATCTTCAGTCTTCCCGGTCACCGTCAGCATGTCCGTGAAGGGCTTGGTCTGCTTTTCATCGTCAAACCCGTCGTAATTGACGCAGATCAGGTGATACCGTTCCGCAAGTCGGTCAATGACGGTGTGAAAATTGATCTCCCATGTGCACGCCGTGCCGGGCAGCAGCAGCATGGTTTTGCCGTCAGGCCTGCCCATCTCCGTGAATTTCATACTACACGCCTCGTTTCTCTCAACAAATAGTTTGTATAATACCAATACATCCCATTTCAGGGCGCAGCGCCGGCAACGAACGGACTTTCCGCCCGGTTCCGCCTCGGCGCCGAGGGGCGTCACAAAAGCGCGACGATCCCCGCGATGACAGCGGCTCCGGCGACCCAGACGAGTGTGAGGATTCCCCGCTTTCTCAGCACCTGCGGCCAGGTCTGCACGAATGGGATATCCTCCGCGCCGGGGATCACCCAGAACCGGCTGTGGCCGACCCACAGCCGGTCGATCACGATGCCGTCATACCAGTTCATCACTTCCAGGAACATAAGCGCCTGCCAATAGGCGTCCCGGAAGGTGTGGATGCCGTTCCAGACGCGGATGATCAGAACGAGCGCCGCGGCCATGACCGCGAAGAAGGCGGTCATAAAGCGCTTTCGCCTGCGGCTGACGGTCTCGCGATTCGTCAATCCCAGCCGGTACACACGTTCCTGCACAGGCTTTGGATAGAAAAACAGGCCGTTCACTGCGCTGTTTCCCACGCCCAGCTTCACCATCAGCGTGAACAGGGCGCAGTACAGCATCAGTTGGACGATAATCAAGGCGCTCATTTTCTGCAAAGAAAGCAGGCTATGCCTTCATAACGGGTCACGTCCACATCCACATACATCTTCGACAGCCGTGTCCTCAGGCTGTCCTCGGTATCATAGGGCGGCGTGAAGAAGCCCTTGGGCTGGTAGAGGTGTTTGATGAACCAGTCCGTCCGGCCGCAGCCGCCCCGGACATAGAAGCAGCCGCAGAATACGCCGCCGGGCTTCAACACCCGGAAGGTCTCGCGCCAGGCCGCCTCCTTGTCCGGGAAGGCGTGAAAGCCGTTCAGGGAAAGCACGATGTCGAAGCATTCACTGTCAAAGGGCAGCGCGCCCACGTCCCCCTGGACAAAGCGCACGTTTTTGATCCCCATGCGCTCCGCCCTCGCCTTGGCTGCCGACATCATGTCGGGTGAATAGTCCAGGCAGGTGATGTCCGCCCCGGGAAGACTCCGATAGACCGGCATGCTCAACACGCCGGTGCCCACCGGCACCTCAAGCAGCCTTCCCTTGAAGTCCTCCGGCACGCCGGACAGCGCCTGTTCCAGATAGCTGTAGTTTTTCTCGCCGTCCATGTTCCACACGATCCGGCAAATCGCCTTCCCAAGAAAGGTGGAATAGGTCATCATGCCATCGTATAAGCCGGCATGGCCGCCGGTCTGTCTGTAAGCGTTTTTGATTTCCGCACGTCTGTCGGTCATGATCTTGCCCCTCCCATATCCATGTTTTCAGCAAATCAGGGTCACCAGCCATCCCACCAGTGCGGATGGAATCAGCGCAAACAGAATGCCGGGAAACAGCATTCCCCTGGCGTGGAACCACTTTTGATGATAGGCCGCGTCCATGTGCTCCGTGCCCTCCAGGCGGAACCTTGGCATATTGGCAAACAGCACCCAATCGAGAAAGCAGGTGTCATAGATGCCGATCCACATCATCAGGCCGAAGGCCAGCAGGAATCCCTGCCAGAAGGTTCTGGCTCCGGCAATCCGCGCGCAGACCAGCAGGATGCCTGTGAAGAGCAATATGCCGAAGGATTTTGCAAGCACCACACTCTTTGACGCATAGGTCACATCCACCCGTTGATGGGTCTTAAAGTATTCCTCCTGTATATCCGGAGGGTAATTGTGGATGCTCGCGGGGCTATATTTCCTGTCTCCCCCGGAGGCGGCAAACACAACGGCCGTAAAAATCCCGGCAAAGGCAATCATTTCAAGCAGAATAACCCAAACGTTCATTTTTAATGCCTCCACATTATATTAGATTGCACTAACTCTAATCCGTTATAAAGCCCATCCCACAGCCATCCATCGCGGACTTTGCTTTGGAACGGGCCAGAAGTTAGCTTACGCTTACTATTATAGCGCATGAAAGCTCCGTCGGCAAGATGCTAATGACGATTGTTAACACAACATTCAACAAACCACGCTCTACTGTAATGACGTGCGGTCCATCGGAGTATCAAACGGCAAAGAAGGGGCTGTCTCAAATGTGTTTTGAGACAGCCCCTTCTTTTGTTCGACACTCACGCGCCCGTATCAGCCTTTCCCCTGTTCTACAGCCTTTAGCGCTTCCTCCGAGGCCTGTTTCAAGGCGTAAGTATCAAAAATCGGTTCATCCGGAAGCTTGAGTTCGATCGAATTGATTTTGGATATCTGTCCCCTTCCGGCACTCATAACAATGTCAAACACGTGCCCGCCATGTTTTCTATCCTCGGAGATGAAATGAAGATGCCAGCCGGACGCATTGATGCCGTCCATATAATCCGGGAAATAGACGCAGACGAGCGTTCCTCTTATCCTTTCAAATTTGAAGGCCCTTTGCGTTTTTCCAAGGATGGTCTTCAAATCCACATGCACGGATTCATATCCCGATTCCGAGCGCGCGTCGACGATCTCAAACTCGCCGTCAATGCGGGCCATGTGCACGCTGTTCAGGCCAAAGTGGGCGTCAATGATGTTGTTGAGCGCCGTCTTCAGCTCCTCTATGCTCTTCGTAAATCCAAATTCGATCGGGGCGCTGTCTTTCATGGTGCACACCGTGGAAAATGGCACGCCCCGGTCTGATTCCGCCACGGCGACATCGCCCTTCTCCATCGCCCTGTAACACAAGCCGTCGAGTACGATCATTTCCCCATCGACATCCTTGAAGGTCCCAAGCCCGATATCGCCGTGCTCAAGCAGCTCCGACACGGATATGACAGAGCGCGTATAACCGAGCATCAAGGCCTGCAGGGTTGACACCTGGTACATCTTCATATCACACAACTCCCATTCCTCATCGCATTCGTCGCGTCGGTCGTCCCGGCATCGGTCAATGGCCCTGTGCCCTGCCACTCAACCGTTCGTCCTTTTTTCAAACTTGAACAGCATGGGATAGACGCCGAAGTCCACAAAGGCGATGATGGCATACCGCGCGCACCGCACCATCAGCGCGGCGGTACTGCCGCTGGACAGGAATTCCTTGGAGAAGGGCATCTTGAGCACCTTGCTCAGCACCAGATAGACCGCCAGCCCGCCCACCACGCGGACAACCATCCACAGGGGCTTGCGCGTGTTTTCAAAGTGCACACAATGATCGTCCAGGAGCGTGCCGGCCATGAACCCGATCAGCAGCCCCATCGCGGTAAAGTAATCCGCGCTCTTGCAGTAGAAGAAGCCTGGAACGGAGGCGACCAGCAGGATGCCGTAGAGCGCCAGCGTGTTTTTCACCCGCTTCTCCAGCAGTCGGACGATCAACACGCTGATCAGGCCGAGCAGCCAGCCCGCCAGCACATCCGTGGGATAGTGCGCGCCGACCACGAACCGGGAAATCCCGGTCAGCAGCGGTATCACGATCGCCACCACCGTCACCCACCGCTTGCGCAGGTTGACCGCCAGCGAACCGAACACCGTGGCCGCGTTGGTGGAATGGCCGCTGGGGAAGGAATAACCCTGGGCCGAGATGTCGTAGATGTCCGCCTCCGGCTCCACGACGCGCAGGATCTTGATGCCCTCGTGGTCAAAGTAAGGCCTGCGGCGCAGAGCGATGTTCTTCGCCATGGTGTTCCAGGCCAGACCCATGATGGCGCTCAGCCCCATCGTTCTGCCCAGCTTCTTGTCGTAGCACCAATACACAAAGCCCACAATCAGAATCAGCAGCAGCTCCTCCCCAAACATGGAGAAGAGGGATATGATCGAAATCCCCGTACCGCTGATGTGCCCCTGGAGCCATTCCATCAAATTGACTTCCCAGGGAAAGAAGAAGGTGTTGCCGCTTGCCGCCATGGTTCTACTCTCCTCTTCGTATGGTAAACCGACAAATGCTCCTGTTTCGCGTCCGCGCTGACTGGCCGGGCCTTCCGGGCTCTTGCCGTCCGCGTCAGCGCATCCGGTGAAGCGCCCCGCGATTCGCATGCAAACGCGGGGCGCGCCAGAGACAGGGCTTGGAATCTATTGTTCGTTCTTCGTATCGTTCTTCGGATCGTTCTTCGGATCGCTCTCCGCTTCCGGCAGCGTATCCTTCCGGCTCCTGTTCACCAGTCCGGTCACCTTGCTGTTGTTTAAAATCACGACATTGCCTTCCCCGTCGGTGATTTCCGTGGTTCGAATGCCCATATCCGTGACATGGCCCGTGATGCCGCCGACGCTCACAAGGTCGCCCACGCGGACGGAACCCTCCAGCATCATAAAGAAGCCGGCGAGCAGGTCAGCAGCCATGCTCTGGGCGCCCATGCCGACGGCGATGGATATGATGCCGGCGGAGGCGAGCAGCGCCGTCGTATTCACCCCGAACATGTCCAGGATGCTGAAGGCGAGGAAGATGATGACAACATAGATGGTGAGACTGTTCACCAGCCTGGTGATCGTCTTGGCCCTGAGACTGAGCCGGCTTTCCAGAAGACTCAGCACCGACCGGATCACATATTCGCAGAATAGCGTAGTGACCAGAACAAACAGGGCCGCCCACAGCGAGAACAGATGCACGCCCTTTGACCACTGCCTGCTGAGCACATAGTCAAAGGATGTCCACCATCCGCTGGAAGAGGCAATCAGGGTAAATATCACAAACAGCGTCAGGAGAATGACATAGCCGTTGAAGAAGGTCATCATGGGGTTTTTCCCCTTGACAGAGGCCCCGTCATCCCGCTTAACGACTTGCATCAGCCTCGCGTTCAGGACGCACGCCGAAGGATAGTACAGCAGCGCCAGGATCAACAGCACCGACAGGATCATCAGTGTCGAAACCGTCTGCGCGAAGATCTGCCCGTCTTCAGGCACGATGAACATGAGCGTTTTCCCGTCTACCACGCTCGCGGACACATACACGCTCTTTCTGTCGTATTTGGTAAAGCCCTCATAGCTGCTTCCAGGTTCGACAGCCTGCAAGTAGTTCTCCGCTTTCTGGCCGATCATTTGGGGATCGGTGTGGGCAATGAAATAGCCTTCGTCGTTGATGGCGGCGGCGATATGGCCCTGCTGCACGGCAAAGTTGTTGACCGTGCTTTCAAGCTTCATCCTCTTCAGCTCCGCGTTAAGGCCATCTGCGCTGTATACGGCCAGGAGGAATCCATCCGGCAGCCCCTCACTGTCGGTCATCAGAACCGCCGCGCCCAACTGCGTGCTGCCTGTGTAAGCGTCCACCGTGGGGCCCGCCACGGCATAGGGATATCCCTTCACCACCGCCTGGTACTCTTCACTGAGGTTTTCGCCGACGGAAAAGCCCGTGTAGCTGTTGCTGGAGACGATCTCCTGTCCCGTCTTGTCAAAGCGCATCAGGTAATCGGCCCCTGCAATGCGGTTGAGCTCCTCCAGGCCGGCGTGGGTCTGATAGCCCGGGTTGTCCTTCAGGAACGCCGCCAGCGTCTGCGCCCGCTTCAGGTAACAATCCGTGAAGGTGTTGAGGATCGTTTTTTCCTGCTCCTTGCGCCAATCGATCTCATACTGGATGCTCTCCCGGCTGCTCATAGCGAAGAAGGTGGCATTCGTTCGATTCTCCAGCATCAAAAGCATGGATGAGAAGATCGCGGTGACCGCGACCACCACCAGGATGCCGGGCCACGTCGTGCGGCACACCCATCCGAGGGAGACCTTCTCATTGTCCTTCTCTGGCTTCTCCCGGATAAGGCGACGATACAGATAAAACTGGATCAGTATGATGCCCCAGCCGATAATGGCCGAGATGGCCAGTGCGATGTAGATGCCGTTGCCGATCACCTTTTGCAGCGGAATCGTCAGGAGGACATCCGCTTCTTCCTGCGGATAGTGCATCAGCGCCGCGAGGCATCGCTTGGCCTGCAGGCTGATGAGCTTTACGCGCTTCCCGTCCGCCGTGACGCGGAATTTGTCGCCGCTGTCAAAGATTTTCGTCAGCTCTGTCTTGAGCAGCGCGATCTGTTCAGGCGTGGGATTCTCCATCGGATAGGCCGCCAGCTTATCGCCGGTAATTGCGTAGGCGGTGGCGTCTTCGCTGGAGAGCGCGCGCCGGAGCACGTCATCCCAGTCGTTCAGGGCATTGTACATCTGTACCATGTCGTGGCAAGAGAATTCAAAGACCAGGCTGTGCCCCGCGCTTTCCGGTATGGGAAGCATCACGAAGCCTTCGCCGTCGTTCTCGACATCCTCTGTCCCCTCATCCGAGGATGCGGGATAGAGTTCCAGATGCAGCGCGCCCGGCTCCAAGGTCTGAATGCAGGCGGTAAAAACCTCCTCCGGGCTCACGGAGCCGGTGGTGGACAGCAGCTTTCGCTGCCTATCCACCATGGAGACGCTGTCGGCGGAAACCGCGTCGCGTACCCGTTCCAGCTTCTCCGCTTCCCCAAGCTCGTTATCCTCCGTGTAGATCTTCAGACCGAGCTCTGCGCGGGTCAGACTGTCGTCTTCGTAAACGCGGCTGCGCATTTCCAATTCGTTCTTACCGCTTTCGATGATCATCGGGATCTGCCCGAGATAGTCATACATCTGTTTCAGATGAATACTCTCGCAGAGCTTAAAGGTGGCAAAAAACACGATTGCCGTGATGAGCAGAAACACGCCAACCGACAAGGCGGCAAGTTTCTTTCCGCTGCTTTCCCGCAGGATAGCTTTGATCTCTTTAAAAAGACTCATAAGTGAGTACCTTCAACCTTTCGTGCGAGGTTTTTTACGCCGTGCGCAGCCGCTTTTAACGGTACGGCGGCTTTTTACACCGCGCGACGGGCGACGGCCACGGCGCGGGAGTAAGCCGAGCCGATGAAAATCATGTTCGTGCCGGACTCAATGAAGTAGAAGCCGGTCAGGAGGCCCAGGCTGAGCGCGAGCACCGCGGGATGGGCGATGGAGTAGATGCCCATGATCAGCTCCAGCACGCCCAGAATGATGCCGAAGATCGCAAAGCCGCTGTCGCCGTCTTCTTTCCTGGTCTGGAGGGCATTGATGATGGCCAGCACGCCGTGGATGATGAACCAGCCCGCGGCCAGATAGAGCAATATGGAATTATTCAGCTCGACGATGCCGGGAACCGCAAAACCAATGATGCCCAGGATCAGGCTGAGAATCGCAAAGAAGAATCCCTTGTCATAGCGCTTTTCGATGATTCCCCGGACGATGCCTAGAATGCCGTTGATGAAGAACAGCATGATGATCCAATAGCCCACGCTCACGTAGGTCAGCAGCGGAGTGGCGAGCATGGAGAAGCCGCCGATGATCGTCAGAACGCCGAACACCGTGAACAGGATCGTCAAGCTGTTGCCGCCTTCGCAGGTGGCCGATCCGATGAGGATCGTGCTGACGCCGGACTCAACAAAGTAGAAGCCGATGAGGAAGCCCAGGCTGACGGCGAGCATTGCGGGATGGGCGATGGAGTAGATGCCCAGGGCCAGCTCCAGCACGCCCAGAATAATGCCCAGCACCATGATCCCAGCGCCCTCGCCTTTCTTCCGGCTGGCGATGGCGTTGATGATGGACAGCACCCCATGAATGAAGAACCAGCCCGCGGCCAGATAGAGCAGCACATAATTGTTCATGGCACCCGCGCCGGGCGTTACAAGGCCGGCGATGCCCAGGATCAGACTCAGTATCGCAAAGAAGAAATCCTTGTCGAAGCGCTTTTCAACGAATCCGCGAATGACGCCAAAGGCGCCCCACGCAAAGAACAGAATGATGATGTAATAGCCCGCGCCCATAAAGGTCAAAAGCGGCGTGGCCACCAGGGAGATTCCCCCGAGGATCATCAGAACCCCCATGATTACGACGATGGAAAAAGCTGTCATTTCAATTCCTCCTCTTATTATTGTTTCCCTTCTGAACCGTGATGAACGGTTTACCTTTTTCTAAGCCGTCAAGTCCGGCCATTGCAGGCCAGGCAAACACGCTGTACCATCATGCCGCGTCCGCCAGCGTATAGGCGGCTTCTATCTCACCAAGCGCGCCGATGGAACGGTCAAACAGCTCAAACAGATCGGCCTCGGCGATCAGCCCGTCCGCGTTTGTCTCCACGCCCTCAAACCGCAGGTCGTAGCGCAGGGGCGGGTTGTCCAGGGTCAGCATCTCGCCGCTGCGGATCTGCTCGGTGCTGCGATAGATCAGGCTCACGCGATACCAGGCCGCGCCCTCGGCGTCCCGGCGACGCTCAAACACCAGCTTGACGCCGATGGGCGTCTTGGTCTCGATGCTCTTAGGCAGGGCGTAATCCTCCGCGCCCAGCGCCGAGAGGGCGCCGAGAACGGTGCAGTCGTGGGCGCAGAAGAAGGTGAACTTCCGCTCCTCGTTCGTAAGCTCCTCCTTCAATTCCCGAAGCAGCGGATTTGTGATGTTGGCAGCCACCAGCGGTGCGCCGTGCTTCATCTCCAGGCAGGTGGTCATAAACGCGCCGAGCCGAGCCCAATCCGCATCCGTCAACTCATGCCCGAAGGCGGCCTTGACCGCGTCCGGCTCCTCATAGTATTGCAAGAGCAGGGCGTCCGCCACCTGATAGGCGGGCTTGATCGTCCCGGCGAGGTCAGGCTCCTTGCCTTCCTCCATGATATAGCCAAAACCGTCTGTGAGCAGGTCGCCGTATTTCCCGCTCTGATAGGCTTCGCTGTCCTCCATGTCTACGGTGTCCATGATGAGCTTGATCACGTCACGATTCTGCAGCTCGAGACCGCCCATGCCCGCGTCGCCGCCCTGGGCCGCGACCTGGGCGATGGCGTCAGCGGCATAGTCGTCGCTGTAGAAGTGCAGAACGGGCTCCATGAAGTCCACGGTGCCGTTGGCGTCGCCGGGATGCTCCACTTCGATGTCCGCCAGTGGGAGCATGCCTGCGGCAAAATAGCGGGCTGTGGCGCGGCAACGCTGCTTGTCACGGGCATTGAAGCGCACCTCGCCCGCCTCCGGGACATAGTTCTCGGGGATCAGGCCTTCCTGATCCAGCCACTTGCGGAAGTACTGTCCCATGCTGGTCTCCTCAACGCCCCCCAGCAGAGTCAGCTCGCTGGCTCCCGCCGACCACTTGATCCAGGAATGGGGCGTCAGATCGTTCGGCACAGAGCCGTTGCTGGACAGCGGCGCGCGCAGGTTGTGGCGGCTCAGCACGACCACCTGTTCAAGGGCATACTCCGCAGAGGCGCTTTCATCCTCGGGCCTGTCCGCATAGTCCGAAAGCCAGTGGAATTCACCGGTCTTGACGACACCCTCGCCGTAGATCGTCTTCCAGTCGTCCCGCATGGAGATCACGTTATAGCCCATGCCCTGCCACTTTTCCGTCAATTCGTCGTGCTTGGCGGGGTTGCCGTAGTCCCGGACGTCGTCGTCCGCCACCAGCATGAAGGCCGCGCTGCGATGCGGGTTGTTCAGCAAGGCGTAATTGTTCATGCTCACGTCGCCGCTGGAATTGCCGAAGGACAGCACCGGCTGGCGGCCGATCTCCTGGGCGATCTGCACAACCTTGTTGGTCTTGAGGTCCTTGACGAGCAGCCTGTCCGTGCGCACCAGCTCATCCTCGCCGGCGAACACGTACTCGATGCCGTCCGTGTCGCCCTGTTCCCGCGCCGCCAGCGCGGTGTCCGAGCCGATGATGTTCTCATAGGGAATATCCGCCACGCCGTCAATATAAGCGCGGATGATGAACCGGTCGCTGCCGGAAACGATGTAGCACTTGAAGCCGTTGGCCTGCAAGTACTCGATAACCTCGACCATGGGCTTGTAATAGGCGTCCGCATAAGTCATGCCTTCAAAGCCGTCCGCCTCACGCGTCATAAAGCGGGTGACGAAGTCGGCGTACTCTGGCAGCGTCATTCCCGCAAAGGCCTTGGCCTGATGGTAGGAAAACTCGTAATCGTAATCCGACGGGAAGGACTTGTCCAGCGCGTGGTCGCGCGTCATGCGGCCGAATTCCAGCATCTCCTCGTCCGGTTCCCAGGATGGGTCGGCCAGTATGCGCTCCGTCAGCAAAACGACCTCAAGATAGGTCGGGAACAGCTCGCCCATCAGCGTGCCGTCCATGTCGAAGGTGGCGATCCTGTCCTCCGCGGGAATGTAGTCCGGCGAATCCACGTCCGTCACCGCTTCCACATAGTCGATCAGCGCCTTAAGCGCCGGCGCGTTCGTATTCCACTGGGAAAAAATCGCTTCGTCCGAATCAACAGATGCCGTTTCCTCCGCCAGCGCCAGACAGGTCACAGATGTGAGCGCCAGCGCCAGCGCCAGAACTGCGGAAATGAGTTTCTTCATTCTGGAAGACCCCTTTGTTTTGCATAATAACCTTGTTAATATTCTATATTTATTTTACATTTCCTGCGTTCTTTTTCAAATAATGTTAGACATTTAAATGTAAACTTCACATTAACTCTCTTGTATATGCTGCTTTGCTCCATTATAATATTGGTAGGAAAAACGCGCGGGATTGACAGGCTGACGCCGGGGATGGGTTCCCCCGAAGCGGTCGATGCCGCGCCGTAATACAGCCTTGTTTGCCTCTCGGTTTTTGGATCGGGACACAAGTATTGCGCAGTATGAGGACATGTTGTCCTTGCTGAATACATCAATTAAAGAAGGAGACTGAAAGATGAAAAAGACTTTGGCTCTGCTGCTGACGCTGTGCATGCTGATGGTGGCAATCCCCGTGTTGGCGGAAGAAGTTGTTTCCGGCACCTGGTATATGGTCATGTTGGGCCTGACATCCGGCATCTTTGAATTGAACGAGGATGGAACCTGCGTTGTGACTACTGTCAGCAACACCGAAAAAGAAACGCTTGAAGGCACCTGGACGCAGGAGGAAGACAAAATTACCATAAACGTCAAAGATGAACCGCTCGTCCTGGTCCGTGACGGCGACAATCTGACCTTCAACGCAGAAGACCTCTCGACCCTGGGCATGGATCAATCCTCTGTCACCGGCCCCGGCATCGATATGTCCATGTTCTCCAATATGATCCAGATTACCCGCGAGCCCGGTAAGATCACCGTGGAAGAACTCAACGCCTATCAGGATAACGGCACCCTGCCGGAAGGAAAGACCAAGGAAGACATGGAGGCCATCCAGACGGAGCTTCAATCCAGTATCGTCGCGCTGTTTGAAGGCATGGTCGGCACCACGGAAGAAACCCCCGGCCCCGAACTGACCATCCTGGAGGATAACTTCTACGTTCGTGAAGGATACGGCTCTCAGGAGGGCGTCTACTTCGCCAAGGTGCAGAACGATAATGATGTCGTGGTCAATCTTACCGATGGTTCCCTGATTCTGCAGGACGCCGACGGCAATGAGATCGGCAAAACCGAATACCTGGGCACCACCGGTTCCACCTATCTGGAGCCCGGCGAAGCCACGTTTGTCTCCATATACGCCGACGTGAACGAGGGCGCTGTCGTCGACGGCTATACCGCCAGTCTGGCCACCTCTCTGAGTTCCTATCGGACGCCCGACACCAGCCTGGATGTGGCTGACGCTCAGCTGCGAGTGGAGGAAGAGTACGGCACCTCCTATTATACCGCCGTCTCCGTCACCAATACCACCGACAAGCCCATGGCAAGAATCAATACCGTGGTCGCGGTTCGGGATTCCGAAGGCAAGCTGATCGACATCATTTCCGATGGGCTGTACAGGAACGAACTGGGCGCCGGCAGCACCATCACCCTGGTGGACAGTTTGGACAGTCGCGCGGTGGACTACTGCACGAACAACAACGGCACCCCGGCCCAGGTGGAAGCTTTGGCCTGGATTCCCGCCGAATGATCTTTCATAGGAAACCAGAATAAATCAACCCCGCCGCGCTTCGCGGCGGGGTTGATTCATATTGTCTTTCATGCTTTCTCGGATTCACCAAATTCCTGTTTATCGAGCAGTAACTCTGATAGCACCTGAAAACACAGCATTTCCAGCCGTTTTATCGGCGGAAAGAAGGATGCTTTCCCTTGATTTTTCCCTTATCAGGAAAAACAAGGG
>CAMVBO010000019.1 GCA_947165745.1 uncultured Clostridia bacterium
GGAGTCCCGGTCGGTGAAGGCCTGGAGGAAATAGCGCCTCGCCCCGGCGATCCACGCGCCGATGGCCTCGAAGTCCGCCGCGCTGTGCAGCTCGTCCACCACGGTGGTGCGGAACTCGTAGTCCGTCTCCCCCGCCATCAAAAGCGCCGCGCAGGCCCGGATGGGCTCCAAATCCACACAGGCCAGGCCCACCGTCTGGGCGTACTTCTCCGGGCTGTTCTTGATGTCCATGGACACGTAATCCGCCAGATGCTCCGACAGGATCTTCTCCAGCCGGTCGGGATGGCCGCCGTTGGTGTCCAGCTTCACGGCGTAGCCCATATCCCGGATGTGGCGCATCAGCTCCGGCAGGTCCGGCCGCAGGGTGGGCTCGCCGCCGGTGATGGCCACGCCGTCCAGCAGGCCGCGCCGCTTCTCCAGGAAAGCGTACAGCGCCCCCTCCTCCATGATGGCCGGGGCGCTGCCGTCCACCAGCTCGAAGTTGTGGCAGTAGGGGCAGCGAAAGTCGCAGCCACCCAGGAACACCGTGCAGGCCACCCGGCTGGGAAAGTCCAGCAGGGTCATCTTTTGCAGGCCGTGTATCTTCATATTGGCTCCTCTTTCCACGTCACAGGTAGCTTTGGCTTCCCCACCGCAGTAGGGAAGTGGCCGGTGTCACGCTCTCAAAATCGTCTCGTACAGGCCCAAATCCTCGTCCCTGAACACGTTGAAAACCACCCGCTCCATCGCGCCGGGGTTCGCCGCCAGCCAGTCCGCCACGGTGCTCACGGCGATCCGCGCCGCCCGTTCCGCCGGGAAGCGGAACACGCCGGTGGAGATGCAGCAGAACGCCACGCTGCGAAGGCCCTCGTTCCGGCACAGGGCCAGGGTGTTTTTATAGCAGTTCGCCAGATCCCGCTCCAGCGCCGGGGTCAGCCCCTCCTCCACGATGGGCCCCACCACATGTACGATCTTCCGCGCCGGCAGGTTGTAGCCGTCCGTCAGCATGGGCACGGCGGTGGGCTGCTCATAGTCCGGGCCGTGCGCCGCCATCTTCCGGGCACACTCCAGCCGCAGCTGCACTCCGGCACAGCTGTGGATGCAGTTGTCGATGCAGCCGTGCAGCGGCACGAAACAGCCCAGCATCCGGCTGTTGGCGGCGTTGACGATGGCGTCCAGCTTGAGCCGGGTGATGTCCCCCTGCCAGAGGGACACGCGGTCGGCACAGGGCAGCCGGCAGCCGTAGGCCGCCCGGGCGGTGGGGATGTCTGAAAGCCCCACCGCGCCGGCCTCCGCCGCCCGCGCCTGCAAATACTCGTCCTGCAGGGCCAGCGTGTCCGGGTCCATGGGCCGGGGCGGGCGCACGTTCATCAGCGCGCGGATCGCCCGCTTCTGGGCGCCGGGCTCGCGGGGCACGTCCCAGTCCCGATATTCGCCGGAATCGGCCTTGAACCGTTCCAGCAGCTCCGCCAGTCTTTTGAATTCCGCCATGGCTCAATCCACGTCGATCCTGAACGCCACGGGCATGTCCGTGTCCGTGTGATACTCCAGGCGCAGCCCCTCGCCGTCCCGGTGGAAGGGCACCTGCGCGCCGTCGGCCAGGGCCGTGACGCCCCGGATGATGCCGTGGAAGTTGGTGGGCTTGCCGGGGTCCTGCTCGCCCAGGGAGCGAATCAGGTACTTGCCGTCGTCGCTGCGCTTCAGCGCGATGGCGTACACCGCGCCATGGCTGGTGGTAAAGCGGATGTCGGCGCTGGTAAAGTCCTTCTTGATGCCGTCGGTGAAGCGGGCCTCGGCGATCTGGGTCGGACCCTCGCCGTATTTGCGCCAAGGCCGCGCGTCATAGATGGCCTCGCCGCTATGGCGCATCCATTCGCCGATCCGGGTAAGAATGGCCGCGTCTTCCTCGGGAATGGTGCCGTCGGCCCGGGGGCCGATGTTCAAAAGCAGGCAGCCGTTCTTGCTGACGATGTCCACCAGGTCCCGCACCAGGTCGGCGGCCTCGCGGTACTCGTTGCCCTCGGTGTAGCACCAGGAATTCAGCGCCACGGCGGTGTCCGTCTGCCAGAAGTAGGGCTTCACGTCGGCGAACTGGCCGCGCTCCACGTCCGGTACGGCGCAGCCGAACAGATAGGCGTCGTGCTTGTAGTTGATGACGACCTCCTCGCCCCACTCGGCGGCGCGGTTGTAGTAGTAGGCGGCCAGCTTGCGGATCCAGGGCTTGGCCGCGCCGTGCTCGATCCACCAGTCGAAGTAGAGCACGCGCGGGCGATAGTTGTCGATCAGCTCGCAGGTGCGCTCCAGCCAGTCCTCCATGTACTCGTCCGTGGGGGCGGGCACGCTGAACAGGTCGTCGAAGTTGCCCTCCGGCATAGCGGGCCAGTAGAGGTCGCCCCGCTGCAGCGGCTCGTGGATGTCGCTGTCAAAATCCCTGCCGTGGCCCATGAAGAACCAGTGCTCGATGCGGTGGGACGAGCAGCCGACCGTCAGTCCACGGGCCTCGCAGCTGGCCTTCAACTCGCCCAGCGTGTCCCGGTGCGGGCCCATCTCATAGGCGTTGAAGTGGGAGATGTCGCTCTTGTACATCTGGAAGCCGTCGTGGTGCTCCGCCACGGGAACCACATACTTCGCGCCGGCCTTCTGAAACAGCGACGCCCAGGCCTCGGGATCGAACTTCTCCGCCTTGAACATGGGGATGAAGTCCTTGTAGCCGAACGTCTTGTGCGGGCCGTAGGTGGCGATGTGGTGCTCGTAGGCCTTGGAGCCGGGCATGTACATATTGCGGGGATACCACTCGTTGTCATAGGCGGGCACGCTGTAAACGCCCCAGTGGATGAAGATGCCGAACTTGGCGTTCCGGTACCACTCCGGCACGCGATAGTTTGAAAGCGATTCCCAGGTGTCGGAATAGGGGCCCTGGGCAATGACCTTTTCGATGGCTGCGAGACGTTCGTTCATGGGGAATCCTCCTTGTGCGTGTGGAGTGTGGAGTTTGGAGTGTGGAGTTGAGTGTGCGGCTGCCGCGCGGATGCAGGCGCTATTGCCTCCCCATCGCAATGGGGAGGTGGCGCGAAGCGCCGGTGGGGCGCTTCGGCATCCACGCCAGGGATGCCCTATCGGCCCTGCGGGCCGCTTCCCCGCTGCGGCGGGGAAGCTCTTGGCGCGTTACCTGTGCACGATCAGCTTATACGGCTTTGTGCAATCCGTTTCCACGGTGGTTTTGCCGTCCTTTGTGCGCACCGCGTAGGTCGCGGCGACGTTGCCCTTCAAATCGGGCACGGCGACGGTGATCTCGCCCTCCTCCGGCTGGAAGACGTGCAGCTCCAGTCCGTCGGTGTAATCGTAGTCGGGCCGCTCCTCGCAGGCGCCCAGGGGGATGACGGAATTGGGCCGGGCCATCAGCGGCAGGGACATGAAGTCGTGCGTCTCCCGCCGCCAGGTGTCGCCCACGACCTTTTCGCCGGAGAGGAGGCTGGTCCAGGTGCCTGCGGGCAGGTAGTAGTCCACATGGCCGTCCGCGTGCATCACCGGGGCCGCCAGCAGGTTCGCGCCCAGCATGTACTGCCGGTCGCAGGTCTCGCAGGCGATGCTGTCCGGGAATTCGACGAGCATCGGCCTAAGCACCGGCACACCGTGCTCGTGCGCCTCCACCGCCGCGCCGTACAGGTAGGGCATCAGGCGGTTCTTGAGCCGGGCGAACTTCCTGACCACTTTGTTGGCCTCGTCGTCAAACAGCCACGGCACCCGATAGCTGGACGAGCCGTGCAGGCGGCTGTGGCTGGAGAGCAGGCCGAACACCGCCCAGCGCTTGTACACGTCGGCGCTGGCCGTCTGTTCAAAGCCGGCGATGTCGTGGCTCCAGAAGCCGAAGCCGCTGTGGCCGATGGACAGGCCGCTTCTGAGCGTCTCCGCCATGCTGCGGAAGGAGGCGCTGCTGTCGCCGTTCCAGTGCACCGGGAACTTCTGGCCGCCCACGGTGGCGCTGCGGGCGAACACCACGGCGTCGCCCTTTCCCCTCACCTGTTCGATGGTTTCGAACACCAGCTGGTTATAAAGATAGGTATAGTAATTGTGCATCCGCAGCGGGTCGCTGCCGTCGAAGTACTTGATGCCCCGCACCGGGATGCGCTCGCCGAAGTCGGTCTTGAAGGCGTCCACGCCCATGGCCATCAGCCTGCGCAGCCGCTCGGCATACCATTCCCGGGCCGCCGGGTTGGTCACGTCCAGGATGGCCGTGCCCGGCTGCCACATGTCGGTCTGCCAGGGGTCGCCGTTCTCCTTGCGGATAAAGTAGCCCTTGGCCACGCCCTCGTCGAACATGTTGCTCTCCTGGCTGATGTAGGGGTTCAGCCAGCAGCAGATGTGCAGCCCGCGGGCCTTCAGCTTTTTCAGCAGCCCCTCCGGGTCCGGGAACACCTCCGGGTCCCAGGTCAGATCCGTCAGGTGGTTCTCCTTCATCCAGAAGCAGTCGAAGTGGAACACAGACAGCGGGATGTCCCGCTGGGCCATGCCGTCGATGAAGCTGGTGACGGTTTTCTCGTCATAGCTGGTGGTGAAGCTGGTGGACAGCCACAGTCCGAAGCTCCAGGCCGGGGGCAGCGCCGGGCGGCCCGTCAGGGCGGTGTACCTGTCCAGGATGCCCTTCGGGGTTTCGCCATAGATCACGTCATAGGTCATGCTCTGGCCCTGCTGGCTGAACTGCACCCGCTCCACCTTTTCGCTGGCCACCTCAAAGCGCACGTCGCCGGAGCTTTCCACCAGCACGCCGTAGCCCCGGTTGGTCATGTAGAAGGGCACGTTCTTGTAGGCCATCTCGCTGGCCGTGCCGCCGTCGCCGTTCCAGATGTCCACCACCTGGCCGTTCTTCACGTACTCGGTGAAGCGCTCGCCCAGGCCGTACACCCGCTCGCCCACGTCCAGATCCAGCGAATCGATCATGTAGTCGACGCCGCTTTCCCTGTGGTGGGCGTGGGCCATGCCGTGGTATTCCGACTCGGTGAGCAGCTTCCCGTCGCCCTGATAGGTCACGCGCCAGCCCCGCCTGGCCTTGCTGACCACGGCCCTGGCGCGGCCGCTTTCAAAGATCCAGGTGTCCTCCGTCTCGGTGATGACGGGCTTCACCGGGGTCTCGTTCAGCTCGAAGTTCGGGCCGGGGTCCCGCTGGCCCCGGAAGTGCTCCACCCGCACCCGGATGACGTCCGGCATCGGGGCGGTGAAGGTCACGGTGAGGGTGGCGTGGTTCAACAGGTCGCCCCGGCCCTCGATGGGCACGGTGGCGCAGACCACCCGCAGCGCGTCCTCCGTCATGGAGGCGGAGAAGCTCTGTATGGCGAAGTTGAAGTCAAAGTCGGGCTTGTTCAGCCAGTAGCCGTCGGTAAATTTCATCCTCTGTCGTCCTCCGTGTCATGTGTTTTCGGGCGGGGCGAGGCATCCTCCCCCGCTTCCCTTTTCCGTTTGATTTCATCCCTGCGCTTCTGGGCCTTGATGTACACATACAGCGCGTCGAAGGGCCCGATCACCAGGCAGACCAGCAGCGCGATCCAATACCAGGGCAACGCCACCGCCTCCTTGCGTCTTCATGTCGAGTTGATTGTACCATCGCGCCCCGGGGGCGTCAAGACGGGTTCGGAGAT
This sequence comes from uncultured Clostridia bacterium, assembly GCA_947165745.1. The sequence goes on from CAMVBO010000019.1 coordinate 5,613, forward strand.
TTATCCATCCAATTCACATACCGCCCGGCGCACATCAACAGGCTGAAAAAGTACAGACAGTTGTCGTAATAACGCCGGTTCCCCCTGCGCGGCGCGGCGTCCCACAGGCGGCGGACCCAGTCCATATCCCCGGTGGCCAGGGAAGCCGCGGCGGTGGTGGCCAGCAGGCCCAGCGGGTGCATCACCGGCGTGCCTTCCAGCGTGCCGTCCAGCTGGCAGGCGGTCTGCATCAGCTCCGGGCGGTTGGCAATGGTGGCCTGCAGGCGCCGGGCCGCGTCGGTCAGCGCCGGGGTCGGGCCGAACCAGGCAGCGTCCAGGCCGATGTTCATGCCCACCCGGTAGGCGTCGGAGAAGAAGGCCATGGCCTTGCCGAACAGCAGCTTCGTCGCGCCGTCGTACCCGGCATACTCCGGGGCCAGGCCGGTGACCGGGTGGCAGGCTCCGGCGATGTAGTCCCGGCTGGCCCGGGACGCGGCGCGCCAGAAATCCCCGTCCGCCGGGTCGCAGCCCTCGGCGAACAGCGCGTAGAAGTGGGGCAGGTGATAGGAGGGATCGGAGAAATCCACCTCCGGGATGAAGCGGATCAGCTTCGTCTCCCCGTCCCACATGGCGCGGCCGTCCGGGTTCATCTCGTGCTGGTGCACGCAGCGGCGCAGGATCTCCCGGGCCTGGCCCGCGTAATCGAAGGGCGGCTCGCCCTCGCCCCACCGCGCCGCCGCGAACAGCAGCGCCATGGCGAAGTACTCCTCGCCATCCGGCGCAGGGCCCTCGGCGTTGTGGGCACCGTCCGGCTTCACGGACCAGGCGAAATAGCCCTTGTGCCGGCCGGAGCGCAGCAGCATGTAATCATAGGAAAAGCGCCACAGGCGATCGAAGATGTCCCGCCGATCCATCTGCACGGCCATCATCATGCCGTAGCTCATGCCCTCGGTGCGGGCGTCGATGTTGCCGGTGTCCAGCATATAGCCGTGCGAAGCGTCCGGCTCAAAGTAGAACCGCTCGGTTTCGTCCTCGAAAATCGCGCGAAACGCCGCGTTTATCTTTGCGTCGATCTCGGCCTCGGTCCTGCCGATTTTGGCGAACAGGTTGGGGTATCGCATCGTTCATTCCTCCACGGTAAAGGTGTCGTCGTCCATCAGCTTCAGCGTCAGATCCGCCGGGGCGGAGCGCGTCAGGCACAGCGCGGCGTTCTCCATGTCGCTCTCCACCATCGCCGCCGCCAGCTCCGGCGGCTTGCCGGTGGACAGGTGCCGGGCCATCAGCCGCCCGCGCAGCCTGTCCGGATCGGCGGTGATGAACAGCGTGTAATCGGCGCAGCCGCACAGCTCGCGCCAGCCGGGCTCGTCCAGCAGCAGGTAGTTGCCCTCGATCAGGGCGATCTCCCCCGTCACCCGCAGCGCGCCCTCCACAGGGTCGTGCAGCGTGCGGTCGTAGGCCGGCCAGGGGCAGTCCTCCCCCGCCGCCACGCGCCCGATCGCCTTCCGCAGCCCATCCAGGTCGAAGGTCCGGGGCGCGCCCTTGATCTTCGCCAAGGGGATCGCCTCGCCGTTTTGCAGGACGGTGTGGCTCGCCAGGTATGCCTGCCGCCGATGGAAGCCGTCCATGCCCAGGGCTGTCACGGGCTCAAGCCCCGGCGTCTGCCGGGAGAGCGCCTCCAGCAGCGCGGCCAGCGTGCTCTTGCCCGCCCCGGGCGGGGCCGCCAGCAGCGCCACCACCCGCCGGCCCTTCGCCCGGCGCAGCGCGGTCAGCCGCCAAAGCAGCGGCAGGAAGATGTCCCGAACGTTGCCTTCGCTGAACTCCGCCCGGACCAGCTGCCCGCTGTTTTCCAGCGTGTAACGCACCGTCATCGCCTCCCGGTATTCAGTTTATCACACCCGCCCGCCGCCACGCAACGGCGGTTTCATATTTTATTGAAATATGTTATACTGTTTCCATGAATCCGACGCAAGGAGGCGCGGCCCATGAAGGGTGAAAACCAAAAGCTGAAGATGCTGTACCTGTCCCGGCTGTTCATGGAGCAGACGGACGACGAGCACGGCCTGACCATGCCGGAGATCATCGATAAGCTGGCGGCCCAGGGCGTGAACGCCGACCGCAAGACGCTGTACCTGGACCTTGAGGAGCTGCGCCGCTACGGGCTGGACATCATCAGCACCCAGGCGGGCCACAAGACCTACTATTCCCTGGGCGCGCGGGATTTCGAGCTGCCGGAGCTGAAGCTGCTGGTGGATTCGGTGCAGGCGGCGAAATTCATCACCGACAAGAAATCCCGGGAGCTGATCCGTAAGCTGGAGGGACTGGTGTCCGCCCACCAGGCGCGGCAGCTGCACCGGCAGGTGCTGATCTCCGGCCGGGTCAAGACCATGAACGAGTCGATCTACTACAACATCGACAAGCTCCACGGCGCCATCAACGAGGACGCCCAGATCCGCTTCCAGTACTACCAGTGGAACGTGAAAAAGGAGATGGAGCTGCGCCGGGGCGGGGCGGTGTACCAGGTGAGCCCCTGGGCGCTGATCTGGGACGATGAAAACTACTATCTGGTGGCCTACGACAGCGCGGACGACAAGATCAAGCACTATCGCGTGGACAAGATGCTGCGCATCAGGATCGCCGACGAGCGCCGCCTGGGCCGGGACACCTTCAAGGCTTTCGACATGGCGAAGTACGCCAAGAGCCTGTTCGGCATGTACGGCGGCGAGGAGACCGCCGTGACGCTGGAGGGCGAAAACCGGCTGGTGGGCGTGGTGATCGACCGCTTCGGCAAGGACATCGCCCTAGTGCCCGTCGACGGCGAGCGCTTCGAGGCGAAGGTGAACGTGGCCATCAGCCCCCAGTTCTTCGGCTGGGTCATGGGCCTGGGCGGCGGCATCAGGATCACCGGGCCCGGCCCGGTGGTGAAGCGGATGCGGGAAGAGGTGCGCAGGCTGGCGGAAGAATACCCGGACGAGCAAATGTGACAAAAAACATCGCCTTTCGAGGGTGAAAAACGGTACACCAAAAAGCGCCCTCCTCATATTGAGGGCGTTTTTTGGTACACCTCCTTTGATAAACTGTCTTCGTAAGCAAGGCAGTCGTCAAAGGAGGTTTTTCTCATGCGCAGCATTCATTACTTTGAAATGATCAAAAAGCGCGGGCCCTTCGGCATCCCCTACACCGCCCTGGTGGTGCGGGTGGCCCACGTGGACGAGCATCACTGGCAGCGGCTCAGAAACCGCCGCTTTACCCTGAACGACCTGTTGATCTATTGACGGAGGTGCGCATCATGTTCAATCCCAAGGGTTATTACACCAGCCAGGGCTACACCGGCTTCCTGCCGGACGGCGGCCGCATGGCCTTCCCCACCCAGGACGAATACCTGGACTTCGTGCGGGAATGGCAGGAGGCGGCATGATGGCGGCCCCGGACAGCGCGCCCGCCGCGCCGCAGAGCCCCGCGCCGCCGAAGGACGACGCCCCGGAGATGGACATCGACTTCTGGACGCTGCTGGTGGAGGCGCGGATCATACGGGTGGGATAAAAAGGGGCCGTCTCAAGACGAATGTTTGAGACGGCCCCTATGAATTGCGCCTTCGGGCATGAATTGCGAGATTTGGGGACGGTTCCTTATCTCATGAACTGTCCCCGCAGCTTGTGAGATAAGGAACCGTCCCCTCATCTCTGGTGGCATGAGAAAAGCCATCCGACGCATCTTTGCAAATGAGTTGGATGGCCTCATAGCTATTTCACTGTGAAGTAGAACAATTCAGTATCTGATGTGTTTACAACAAGGATGGAGAATTTTTGAACATACGGTAGTTCCTCTTCATATACAATTAGCTTTATATATGAGTCGTTTCTCATACAGCAACTTCTTAGAGCCGAAAGATTCTCAAAAGAGGAAAGCGAAGGCTCAATGTATTTGGCTATGATTTCTTCCGCCCTGCAAGCAGGAAGCCAAGAAGCATCGTCTCGGATATACTCTTCTAAGACGTGAGCATATTCGTCCGATAGTTTTATTGACGCAACGCAAGCAAAATCCCGTGAGTATTTAGGTTCATATGCCGTGTCTACGACATCGCATTCCGTCAACTCAATGCCGTATTCTTCTTGAATTAGTGAATATACATATTCGAGATTATTATCAGCTTTCCTATTAAATGCAATGTATGCAGTAGCAGAAGCACACAAAAGCACAACTATCACCAGAGCGAAAAAAAGCTTTCGCATATCACTTTTCTCCTTCGTCTGTTATTGCTGTCTTACCCGTGTTTTAGTCTCCATGTCTTACAGCATTCTCCTTCCGAGTACACAGATGTATGATTTCCATGATACATGCAAAAATAATCACAACACCGCAAACAATATCCAGAGTTGTATTGTCTACAAAAACGTAAACCAAAAGCGCAGCGATTGCGAGAACATCTGCAATAACAGATACTCTACGGATAATTCTCTTCATCCTGAATCACCACCATTCCAATTTGTCTCCGATGGAATATAACCAAAATCCGACTTCTGCAACTGTCATCGCAACGGTTGCCCATGGTGCAATTGTTACTAAGCCCACTTTAGCAGCTCCGTTGATGGCAAAAACAGCACCAGTATATACGATGCCCGCCCAATCAGAAATATCCTTCCAACTTCTTGGAATCTGAGGTACTTTAAAAACACGAACATCTTATTTACAAATGTATCTTATGAATATGTATATGCCTTGAATCACCCAAGCAACGATAAGAACCCAAAAACATAATGTATTTATTCTCTGGTTTTTCGAAACTTCCCGCAAAACTAGCGCAATTATAGCAATGATGCAGTTGATTAGTGCAATTATACGAAACGTAGACATCTTCATATTCTTTACCACCATCCTGTGAGATTTGGGGACGGTTCCTTATCTCATGAACTGTCCCCGCAGCTTGTGAGATAAGGAACCGTCCCCTCATCTCACTTCCCCAGCCCGTCCCGGTACTCCCCCGGCGTCATGCCCTCCAGGCGCTTGAAGCTCTTGGAGAAGTGGGCCACGTCCACATAGCCCACCTGCTCGGCCACGGCGTGGATGCGCAGGCCGGGGTCGGCCAGCAGCACCTTGGCGCGGTCGATGCGCATGCGGCCCAGGATGTCGAAAAAGCTCTGGTTCACATGCCGGTTGATGAGCTTCGACAGGTGCCACTGGCTGACATACACATGGTCGGCCACGTCGCAAAGGCTGATGTGCTCGGCACAGTGGGCCTGCATGTAGTCCAGCGCCTGGCGCACGATGAAGTTGCCGGCGGCGGGGTCCTCCTCCGGCTCGGCGCCGGGGGCCAGCGGCGGCAGGGCGTCCAGCCGGGCCGTCATCGTGCGGATGGCCTCGTACAGCTCGTCCAGCTTGCTGGGCTTCAGCAGATACCGGCATACGCCCAGGTTCAGCGCCGTCTGGGCATACTCGAAATCCCGGAACGCCGTCAGCACCGCGATCTGCAGCCTCGGAAATTCGCTTCTCAGCGCCGCCACCATGCTCAGGCCGTCCATGTTGGGCATGCGAATGTCCGTGAGCAGGATGTCCGGCCGCAGCTGGCGAATCAGCCGCAGGCCCTCCTCGCCGTTGCCGGCCGTACCCTCCACGGCGCAGTTCATATCGCCCCAGGGCACCGCCCGGGTCAGGCCGTCCAGTATGATGTGTTCGTCGTCCACCAGCACCACGCGATACATGCCATCACCTCATTCACTGAACGGCGCCAATCCCATGACCTTCTCCCAGCATTGCTCCGGCGTCATGGCCCCGTCGGCCACGGCGGGCACGCAGTTTAAAAGCCAGGCCTCCCGGGCGTCCTTGTTCATGTCGTCCTGCACCGGGTCCAGCAGCGTCCCAGCGTTCTCCATCAGCGCCTGGGCGGATGCGCGCAGCGCGCCGGTGGTCTGCTCCAGGCTGAGCCGCGCCAGGTTTTCAGGCGCCGTGAGCCAGGCCAGCAGCCCCACCGCCGCGTCCCTGCGCCCGGGATCGTCCCAGGCCCGGCGGGTCAGATAAAAGCCCATGGATACGCCGCCGATCACCGCGTCGCCCTCGCCCGCGCGGTGGGGCACCGGCAGCACCCGCACGGCGTCCATGCGCTCTGCGGGGATGGTGTTGGCGAACCAGCTGCCGTCAAACTGCATGGCGGCCTTGCCGTCCCGGAACAGCTGGCTGGTGACGGTCTCGGACGTGTTCAGCGCGTCGGCCGGAAAGGCTCCCAGCTCGTACAGCCGCCGGATCAGCGCCATGCCCTCAACCCAGCTCTCCGGCACGTCCGCGAGGCTCGCGGGCCGGGCGGCGTATTCCTCCGGGCTGGCGCAGGCCAGCAGGCAGCACTCCGCCAAATAGTGGGGAATGTCGGAAAAGCTCACCGCGATGGGCGTGACGCCCGCCGCCGCGAAGCCGGTCACCGCCTGTTCCAGATGATCCCAGGTGTCCGGCAGGGGCAGGTCATAGCGCTCGAACAGATCCACGTTGACGAACAGGCCCTCGTAGTAGGGCCGGGCGGGAATGGCATACGCCACGCCGTCCGTCTCCCGCAGGGCGTCGCTCTCCATAAGGTCAAGCGCCGGGTATGCGGCGTTGATCTCGGAAATCGGCACCATCTTGCGCAATATCGGCGCGGAATCGGCGCTGCAGGCAAAGAAGAACAGCACGTCCGGCTCGTTACCCACGGCGAAATCGCTGAGCACCCGGGCCTTCCAGCCCTCGTCGCTGGTGGCGGAGGCATCCTCGATCACACAGCCGGTGCGCTCCTCATAGTCCCGCAGCAGCTCGGCATAGGCGATGGCCGCCGCGTCCTCCCCGGCAAAGCAGCTGACGGTGCGCAGCGTCACGCCCTCCGCCGACGCGCGCACGGTCGCGAATATCGCCAGGGTCAATATGAGCAGTATCGTTCGTTTCATGTTTGCTCCTTTTGTTTGAGTTTATAGTAGGCCATGGGGGCCGGATTGCCACGTCGAGCCCGTTGGGCTCTCCTCGCAATGACATTCCACAGAACCCTGTTTTTCGTTCCAATAGAGATGATTAGCGCCGCACCGTACAACGTCATTGCGAGGAAGTCAAGGCACAGCCTTGACTGACGTGGCAATCCGGTCCCGGGCATTCTCTAAACACTCCACACTCGCTTCACGCCTGCGGAATCCCGATATACACCCGGGTCCACCCCGGCTCGTCGGTATCGACGCGCAGTTCGGCGCGGCCGCCGTAAATCAGCTTCAGGCGCATGGCGATGTTTGCCAGCCCCAGGTGGCTGCCACTCTGGCTGTCGCCGCGCAGGGCGGCCTCGATGCGCTGGCGGTCCTCCGCCGTGGCAGGCCTGCCGCTGTTTGAGACCTCCACGCGCAGCGCGCCGTTTTCATTCGCGCAGCGCAGCACGATCTGGCCGCCTCCCGCCGGGGCGATGCCGTGCTCCACGGCGTTTTCGATCAGCGGCTGCAGCGTCAACGCGGGCAGAGCGTCCTCCAGCGCCTCCGGCGCGGCGTCCACCCGGCTGGTCAGCGCGTCGCCGAAGCGCAAGCCCACAAAGTAGAAGTAGGCCTTCGCCGTCTCCAGCTCCTCCCGCAGGGTCAGCATCCGCCGGTCGTTTCTGGACATCCCGGCGTTCAACAGCACGCTCAGCGACTCCACCATGGCGGAGATCGTCTCCGAGCCCTCGATGCGGGCCTGCCAGTTGATGGTCTCCAGGGCGTTGTTGATGAAATGGGGGTTGATGCGGC
>CAMVBO010000020.1 GCA_947165745.1 uncultured Clostridia bacterium
GAAGTCCCTCACCCGGCAGATGAGTGACTTTGGCAGCGTCTCCGCCCAGCGGCTGGCGGCCGCCGGCAAGAAGGTGCAGGAGTTCGGCGACAGGATCACCAAGGTCGGGACGGGCATGACGAAGACCGTCACCGGGCCGATCGTGGCCGTCGGCGCGGCCGCCACAGCCGCCTTCAACGAGGTGGACGAGGGCCTGGACATCATCGTCAAAAAGACCGGGGCCAGCGGCGACGCCCTGGAGGACATGGAGCGGCGGGCCAAGAGCCTGGCCACCACCATCCCCACGGACTTCTCCACGGCGGGCGAGGCCGTGGGCGAGGTGAACACCCGCTTCAACGTGACCGGCGACAAGCTGGAGCAGCTGTCCGGCAAGTTCATCAAGTTCGCCAAGCTGAACGATACCGACGTGACCACCTCCGTCGACAACGTGCAGGCGGCCATGGCGGCCTTCGACGTGCGGGGCGAGAGGGCCGGCGAAGTGCTGGACATATTGAACAAGGCGGCCCAGGACACCGGCGCGGACGTCATCAGACTGACGGGCGATTTGACGAGCAACGCGGCGGCGCTGCGGGAGATGGGCTTCGGCATCGAGGGGGCCGTCGGCTTCCTGGCCAAGCTGAACAAGAGCGGCCTGGATTCCGGCACGGTGCTTTCCGGCATGAAGAAGGCGCTGCAAAACGCCACCAGGGAAGGCAAGACCGTGCGGCAGGCGATGGGGGAGCTGCAGGCTTCCCTCTCCGGCGCCAGGAGCGAGACCGAGGCGCTACAGATCGCCTCCGAGCTCTTTGGGGCGAAGTCCGCCCCGGCCATCGTGAAGGCGCTCCGGGAAGGCCGCGTCTCCTTCGATGAGCTGTCGAACGCCGTGCAGGGCGCGGGGAACTCCGTCGAGAAAACCTTTGAGGCGACCCTGGACCCCGTGGACGAGTTCAAAACCGCCATGAACGAGTTGAAGATCACCGGCGCGGAGCTTGTGAAGGACGCCGCCCCGATGATCCGGTCGCTGGCGACGCGGTTGAAGAGCCTGTTTGCCGGCCTGCGCGGCTGGTGGGAGGGGTTGTCGCCCGCGGCGCGGGAGACGATCGTCAAGCTGGCGGCCATCGCCGCGGCGGTGGGGCCGGTGCTGGTCGTGGTGGGCAAGCTGGCCGGCGCGATCGGGTCGATTATGACCCTCGCCCCGACGATCATGGGCACCATCACGGCCGTCAAGGGGGCGCTGGGCGGCCTGTTCGCGGCCATGGCGGCCAACCCGGTGGGCCTTGTCATCGCGGCGATCGCGGGCCTGGTGGCGGCTTTCGCGGCCCTCTGGAACAAGAGCGAGGCCTTCCGCAACTTCTGGAAGAACCTGTGGAGCGGCATCGTCGACACCTTCAGAACCATTGTGGAGAAGATCAGGGGCGGCTTTGAGAAGATCAAGAGCTTTTTCAGCTTCAAGTGGGAGCTGCCGAAGATCAAGCTGCCGCACTTCAAGATCGAGGGCAGCTTTTCGCTGGCCCCGCCCAGGGTGCCGCGCCTGTCGATCGACTGGTATAAAAAGGCCATGCAGGACGGCATGATCCTCACCAGCCCGACGATCTTCGGCGCGGCGAACGGGCGGCTGCTGGGCGGCGGCGAAGCCGGCCCGGAGGCCGTCGTGGGCGTGGACAGCCTGCGGGACATGGTGACGGCGGCGGTGGTCAACGCGACGCCGAGGAGCGGCGCCCCCAGGAACGTGACCGTGCAGCTGATGCTGAACCGGGCGGAGCTGGGCAGAACCATATTCACACTGAACAACGAAGAGACCCAGCGCGTGGGTGTGCAGCTGTCGGGAGGGCGCGGGAAATGATAAGCATCGACGGGATCCGCTACAACGTGAAGGCCGAGGTGCGCCGAAGCGCTGAGATCAAATCCAGCGAGATCAGCGGGCTGATGATGGACGGAACGTATTTTAACGACGTGATCGGCACGTTCATGGCCTATTCCGTCACGCTGAAATATCCGCTCTACAACCAGGACAGGTATGCGTCCCTCTATGAAGCGCTGACGCAGCCGGTGGACGGCCACGCCTTTGTGCTGCCCTACAACCAGGGCCAGCTCGCGGTGACGGCCCGGCTGGAGAGCGTGCCGGACGAATACGTGGAGATGGACAGCGGCCGGCGCTACTGGAAGGCGCTGCAATTCAACATCATCGCCAACCATCCCACCAAGGCCATGGGGCTTTCACAGGTATTGACCCGGGGCCGCGCCCCGCTGCCGGACGCGGCCAGCCCAAGCGTAGGCGACACCTACACCTGGACGGGCACGGACTGGAGCGCGCAGACGTATCCCGACGCGGACAACATCGGCTATTGAGGGGTGATGGCGTGTATATTGTCGTTCATAACACATCATACCGCGCGTTGCGCAGTCCTTACTTCGCCATTGAAACGGATTTGTTGGGCACGAGCATCCCGATCAACGAGCTTCAAATCGAAGTGAAGACCGCCGACAGGATAGCCAGCGGGCAGTATGTCTATTTCTATGACGATCTGAACCGGCTTTGGGCGAAATACTGGATCGTCTACGCCGAGCACATCGACCGGCAGTGGCTGCTGATACGGGCGCAAAGCGACATTCGCATGATCGACGGCGTTACGCTGAACGCCGTCATGTACCACGACGAGCCGATCACCGATGTGCTCGCTCAGACCATGGTCATGCAGAATACGGCCGGCAGCGTCGTCCGCTACATTGATTACGCGTTGGACAGCAGCCTTGAAGCCGCGACCATCACCGGGTATTTCCCGCAGCAGAGCGCGCGGGAGCGGCTGGCCCAGGTTTGCTTTGTGATCGGCGCGTATGTGAAATCGTACTTCTGCGACGGCATTGAGATCAAGGCGCTGGACACTTCCACGGCGCTCGTGCCGCTGTCCGACACCTACTGGAAGCCGAACCTGACCTATCGGGATTTGGTGACGGCGGTCAGGGTGAAGGCTTACAGCTTCGCGATCGGCACGCCCACCACGACGGACGAATACGTCGAGGCCAACGGCGCCACCTATATCGTCACGCCCCAGGATTTTCAGCTGAGCAACCCCGACACGACCAGCGACGACCCCGACAACGTGGTCGCCGTTGATAAAGTGATGATTATCAATGGCGACAACGCGAGCGCCGTGCTGGCGCGGCTCGCGGAATACAACTTCAACCGGGGCGAGCTGCAGCTGGACATCATCGACAACGCCAGCTATATCCCGGGCGACATGGTCACGGCGTACGTCGATGAAACCACGCTGATGACCGGCTATATCGAGTCCTGCTCGTTCAGGTTCGGCGTGCAGGCGCGGGCGACCATCAAGATGACAGAGCTTGAGCTTGTGGACGGCGCGACGCTGGTTATCGAATACCGGGCGGACGGCGTGCAGATCGGCAGAAGCGAACATTATATGCCGGTAGGCTATGCCTATTCCATTGCAACCGCCTACGTTGACATGACCGTGCCGGGGCATCGGTACATCTATCGCCCGGACGTCGCCGCTGTGACGGGCACGATGCCCGACGATGACATGACGGTAACGGTGCCATGCTTTGTCGCGCTGGATCTGGACGATGAGGGCGTTCTGCATGTGATATCCGTGGATTCCGTGACGGAGATCAGCGAAACCGTGGACGAAGAAACCGTAACGATAGGGGTGATCGCGTAATGGCAAAAGTGCTTGTGACCGAGGGATATCTTACCGACATAGCCGAGGCGATACGGTCAAAGAACGGCGCGGCCACGACCTACCGTCCCGGCGATATGGCCGACGCGATCGAAGCGCTGGACACCAGCGGCATTCATCCCGCCGGCACGAAGAACATAGCGACGAACGGAACGCATGACGTGGCGCAGTACGCCAGCGCGAATGTGAACGTCCCAAATAGCTATTCTGCCTCCGATGAAGGTAAAGTGGTGGACAATGGTGCCCTTGTGACCCAGACCAGCCGAAACGTCACCGCTAATGGCACGTATGATACCACAACCAATAACGAGGTTGTTGTAAACGTGCCGTCCAGCCAGCCGAATTTGCAGAGCAAGACCGTCACCCAGAACGGTACGGTGACGCCTGATGCGGGCTATGACGGTTTGTCCAGTGTAGTGGTGAATGTGTCTGGTGGCGGGGGAGAAAAGCATACGGTAAGCTCCATATATACTTTTAATTTGTCGTTTGAAACGACGGCAGCATTAGTTGGATAGGTGGTGTTGGTATGATTACTTCAAATTTCAAAAAGTTTATGTTGGACGTGCTACAGCACAGCACTTCAAATTACGGAGCATACCCGGTAAAAACAGTAACGAATAGTACAAGATACACAGTCGGACAAATTCATACCAGTGTGACTGTGCAGGTGGCCAAAGTCGCTAACGGTAATGGCATACAAATCGGCTCTGGGAATACTGCGGCTACAGAAAACGATTATAAGCTGGAAAGCCAAATAATTAGTGGGTTTACGGCCTCTGTCAATGTATCCAATATAATGGATAATGGTACGCATGTACTTATTTTCGATATAACCATAACGAACACAGGGGATTCAGCAATAACAATTTCAGAAATTGGATACGTTCAATCCGTTCAAGTTGCATCTACCGTAGGTGGGTCAGGCGTGTCTGGCTACGGATTTTTACTTGATAGGACTGTGCTACCTAATCCAGTCACTATTGCTGTTGGGGAATATGAGACAATTCGATACACCTTGAAGACAGTGCAGGAATGAGGTTAAAGCTATGAGCAAGAACATAACCATTCAAGAGGGCGGCGTCGCCAGACAGCTGACCGTCGATAAACTGAAAACCAACCTTGTAGATAGCGGCACTTGCCTTTGGGTGCCGGAAGATGAAGTGCAGCTTACGACCAAATACATCACAGAAAACGGTACATACAAAGCCGTAGACGAGAACTATTATGGCTATTCAGAAGTAACAGTTAGCGGTATTGGCGTCGCCACAGGAACGGACGGCGATGGAGACGAGGCCTACGCCCATACAGGTGATGGCGGTGGTCTTGAGATTGATAAAATCCCATCAAGCATAGCAATTACAACCGAACCAAGCAAAATGTCTTATGTGGATGGTGAATTAATAAATACAAGCGGAATGGTGGTTAAGGCGTACTACGCTACTGGCGGTGAATGGGGCATAGTGCCACCCGAAGAAATTGTTATCAGCCCTGTAAGCGCATCGATCGAGGCAAGCGAAGAAGAACCTGATAAAGCAAGCTCTGAGTTGACAACAGGGCTAGATCAGCCGATTAACTGTGGGGATGGTCGTAAAGTAATCAGCAGAGAATACATGATAGGCAGAGATCATTATACTGACAAAAGAACAGACAAATATAGCGGAGTTGAGTATACATTTATTGAACAAACAAGCACGGTAGTATTTGTAGTTGCAGCCAGCGATACACCGAATGCTGTCGCGACGATAATTGGCGAAAAAGAATTGACAAACGAAACAACCGGCGTAACGGAAAAGACAGTATACGAAAGTCAACGAGAAATGGGCAGTTCGTTCACGTATGCCGGGAAAACGGTTTACTATACGATGTGGACAGAAGGGAACAGCGGATTTTCCAGAGATAGCCTGTTCCCAGTTTCGACAGGAAATCCAGCTAACTATTATGACGAAATAGCGTGGACAATGGTGTACGGAGATAAAATACCCGGAGGATGGCGACAGACTATTGCGGTACAATGGCAGCGACCAGGAGATTACAAACTCTTGGAAACCACGCTTAGCGTCACTGTCGAGCAAAACTAAAGGAGGCGAAATACCATGTCAGTGAAGATCGGTTCTGCCCGCGTCGACGAAAACGGCCGCGCCCACGGGGGCAAGGCCGGAGACCAGACCGGCAGGGAAGTGAGCACGCAGAGCTGGTACGACCAGAAGAAAGCGAAGAAGGCGTGGCGCGTGTTCCGGGCGAAGAACCCGGAGCAGGCGGAGATGATCGCGCAGGATATGCAGTGGGCGTGCAACAACGCGCACATCGGCTACGATCAGGGCCAGCGTGGAACGCTGTACGACGTCTCCAAGCCGCTGGGCTTCAACTGCGCCAAGGTGAAAACCGACTGCGAGACGGACTGCAGCGCCCTCGTGCGCGTGTGCTGCGCGTATGCGGGCATCATGCTGCCGAACTTCCGCACGCCCACGGAACCCGCCGTGCTGCTAAACAGCGGCGCGTTTGAGGAGCTGCGCGGGGATATGTACAGCCATTCCAGCGCCTACCTGCGGCGCGGCGATATCCTCGTCACGTCCACGCAGGGGCACACCGTCGTGGTGCTCTCCAATGGCCCCAAGGCCGAACAGCCCGCCTATAAGCTGGGCGAACGCGAGCTGCGCCGGGGCTGCGAGGGCGAGGACGTGGAGGAACTCCAAGAAGCCCTGATGAAGCTGGGCTTTGCCCTTCCGAAGTGCGGCGCGGACGGCGACTTCGGTACGGAGACCAGGGACGCCGTGAAGGCATTTCAGACGGTCAACGGCCTGCCTGCGGACGGCGTGATGGATTCCGCCGACTTCGCCGTGCTCTTCGCCGCGCTGGACGGCAAAGCGCCCGCGCCGGTGGCCCGGAGCATCGAGATCACCGGCGGCAGTGTCAACGTGCGAAGCGGCCCGGGAACCTCCAATACCCGCATCCTCGGGACCGTCCACAAGGACGACAGGCTGCCGTTTCAGGGCGAAAGCCGCTTCACCGGCGGCTATGACTGGTACCTCGTGGAGTTCGCCGGTCAGAACGGCTGGGTGAGTGGCAAGTATGCGAGGGTGGTGAGCTGATGGATGCGACGAGGGCCATCCAGATCGCCGTCGCCCGGGCGGACCTGGCCATTTGCCAGGCGCGGGCCTCCCCCTGGGGCATGATCGCCGCCGGCCTGTTGGTCGGCGGTTTGTTATGGGCGGTCATCAAAAACCAACGGAGGATATGACATGAGAGAGCGCTTCTGCGCCGCGGAGGCCGCTTAGTGCGGCCCGCGATCGGATACGAAGGAATCAAGCTGTACAAAGGGGACGCCCTGGCGGTGATGCGCCGCCTGGAACCGGGCGCCTATGACGCGCTGATCATCGACCCGCCCTATGCCGCCGGCGTTTCGCTGGCCGCGAAGGGGGCCAGCACCGCGACGAAATACTGTGACAACAAGCGGGCCAACCCGCTGCCCGACTTCGACGGCGACGGCATGGACCAGCGCACCTGGACGCTGTTCATGGCCGACGTGCTCCGGGAGGGCCGCAGGCTGTGCAAGCCCGGCGCGGTCTGCGCGCTGTTCATCGACTGGCGGATGCTGCCATCCCTCACCGACGCCATGCAGCGCGCCGGGTGGATCTGGCGGGGCGTGGCCGTGTGGGACAAGCTCACCAGCCGCCCGCAAAAGGGCCGCTTTCGCCAGCAGGCGGAGTTCCTGGCCTGGGGCAGCGCGGGCTGCCTGCCCGTGAGCCGGCCCGTGCCGGTGCTGCCGGGCGTGTTCCGCCACGCGAACGTCCAGCCGGGCGAGCGCGTCCACCAGGTGCAAAAGCCGCTGGAGCTGATGCGCGAAGTCGTGAAGATCTGCGTCCCGGGCGGGCGCGTCCTCGATCCCTTCGCCGGCTCTGGCTCCACGCTGCTGGCCGCCGCCCAGGAGGGCTTCACCGCCGACGGCATCGAGTGCAGCCCGGGCATCGCCCGCACCGCCGCCGATCGGCTGGGCGTCGACCTGCGCGAAATCGACAAGGAGGTTTGAACTATGACATGGGACAGAATACTGAAGATGCTGGCCGGCGTCGCGGGCGCGATTGCCGGCCTGTTTGGAGCGTGGAACACAATGCTGACGATCCTGGTGGTGATGATGGCCCTGGACTATATCAGCGGGTGGATCGTCGCCTGGTGCGGCAAATCGCCCAAGACCGAAAACGGCGGCCTGTCCTCAAAGGTCGGATTCATCGGCATCGCCAAGAAGGCGTTTATTATGCTGCTGATCCTGCTTGCCACGATGCTCGACAGGGCGATCGACAACGGCACGACCGTTTTCCAGTCCATGCTGGTGCTCTATTACATTGCGAATGAGGGCTTGTCCATCCTGGAGAACGCCGCCCTGATGGGCGTGCAGTTCCCCGAAAAACTCAAACGGGCGCTGGAGGCGCTCCGGGAAAGGGAAGAGGAGCCGCCCGATCCTTCACAGGATAAGCGGAAAGACTGATGCAACTTTTCCGCAACCCGCGGCGAAGGATAATCCGACGCAAAACCCCGTAAAGTCCTGCAAAATCGGGCTTTTCCGGGCAGTACAACGCATTTCGATCTAACTCTTAATCAGGGTGTCCAGGGTTCGAGCCCCTGATGGTGTACCAAAGCCACCCGATAGGGTGGCTTCTTTGTTTCTTCATATCCGATTCCATGAAAACAGCCCCTTCGCTTCATTCAGGATGCCGGGTCTGTCCCGTTGTCATTCTGAGCGAAGCGAAGGATCTGTAGAACAATACGTTTTAAATCACATTTTGCGGGTCAGCCATTGTTGCGAACCGCTTATCCTACGGCTTGGGCTCGTGGTACTCCAGACCCTCGTCGAAGCGCACTTCCTCCGGCGGCTGTTCCAGCATCTCGGGATGGCACAGGAAGTGGGTGATATCCTTGAAGAACCGGGCGTAGTGGGCGCCGGAGCACACGCGCTCGTCGGCGGTAATGCCCACGGGCAAAAAGCGCTTCATCCGCGCCTCGCCGTTTTCCACCACGGCCACCCGCTCCTCCATGCCCATGCCGAAGAACAGGCCCACGTTGCCGAAGTTGTACAGGTGGTGGTTCACATCGTGCAGGCGGATGGAGGCGGTATTGGTGATGTACATGCCCACATAGAAGGGCAGCTCGTCCATCAGCGTGGTGGGCGCGATGCCGTAGCGGTCCAGCAGCTTGATCAAGCCGACGACCAGGGTAGCCAGCCCGGGCACGGAGAACACGAACGCCAGCAGCTTGTCTACGAAGCCGGGACCGGCTTCCTCGCCGCGATTGGCCTCCACGGCGGCGTTCACGCGGTCGCGCACGTCATAGATCGTGTCGGTCAGGTCGAACTTGATCTTCACCACGGCCTCGCCCTTGTTGATGTCGTTGGGGTCCTTCAGCAGGGTGAAGGCGGCGGAGCAGTTGTTCCGGGCGAACAGCTGCTTGTTCATAATAAAGCGATTGACCGCGGGATTGCGGCTGATGGCCCGCACGTAGGCGGCGATGATGATTTGCATGTAGGAAAGGTTTTCGCCCTTTTCCAGCTTTTGCCGGCGCACATAGTCAAACAGCACCTCCAGATCCACCTGGTGCTTGAGCAATACCTGCGCGTCGCAGCGCATGGGCATGATGTAGGGCGTGATGCGTATCACCGGGTCGATGCCCTTGACCCGCCTGCCGTCCGGCCTGCGTCCAAACATGGTAATCCCCCCAAACCGTGCTTTCCGTTGTATCATCCGGCGCGGTTGCCGGATCCCCTTGCAGTGATTATAACACATGAGCGAACCCAGCACAAGCGCGAATTGCGGAAAGGACAAGGAATGTGAGGTATGCTGACTGCGCAACCAGCCCCGAAGAAGCGGCGCGTGGGTGCGCCCCGCGAACATGTGGAATGAGGCAATCGCACGGGACGGTCAGGCGCTTTGAGCGCGTGGAATGACGCGCCATTCGGCCTGGGAATTACTGACGATGGATACAATGTGATTATTAAAATTGAAATAATTAGGCAAAGTTCCCATAAAACTGTAGACATATAGGTCTATTTTGTGTTATTATATTGGAAAACTGGAATGGTTTACGATAACAGGCTCGACAGGATGAGGTGGACACATGCAGGACAACATGCGACATTATAATGCCGCGCGTGCGGGACAGCTCCGCGTCCTCGTCGCGGAAGGCGATTCCGCCAACCGCGCGTTTTTGGACGCCGCCCTGCGTGACCACTACCAGGTCGTCACCGCCGAGAACGCGGAAATGGCGCGGTCGGCCATCTATGCCAACAAGGGCTCGCTGTGTCTGATTCTGCTGGACATGTCCTTGCCGGGCGGCCAGTCTCCCGCAATTCTGAAGCAACTGAACGAGGACCCGGTGCTGATGCACATTCCCGTCATCGCCATGAGCGCCGACCCGGAGGACGAGATTGTCACGCTGGACGGCGGCGCCATGGATTTCATTCGCAAGCCCTGCACCGTTCCGGGTGTGGTGCTGGCACGGGTGCGCCATTGTATCGAGCTGTCCGAGAACCGCAACATCATTCGCTCCACCGAGCGCGATCAGCTGACCGGGCTTTACAACCGGGATTTCTTCTTCAGCTACGTGGAGCAGTACGACACCTATCACCAGGAGCTGGCCATGGACGCCATCATGGTGAACATCGGCCATTTCCACATGATCAACGAGCGGCACGGCAAGGCCTACGGCGACGACGTGTTGAAGCGCGTGGGCGGCAAGCTGCGCGAATACCTGGGCGAAAAGGGCGCCATCGTGTGCCGTCGCCACAGCGACACCTTCCTGGCCTATTGCCCCCATATCGACGATTACCAGGCCGTGCTGGATTTCGTGGCCAGCGGCATGGACAGCAAGGTTCGCCTGCGCATGGGCGTATATGCCAACGTGGACAAGGCGCTGGAGGTGGACCGCCGGTTTGACCGGGCCAAGCTGGCTTCCGATACCATTCGCGGCAGCTTCACCAAGACCGTCGCCCTGTACGACGACAAGCTGCGCAAAACCGAGATCTACACCGAACAACTGCTGGACGACTTCCCCAGAGCCATCGAACAAAAGGAATTCGTGGTCTATTACCAGCCCAAGTTCGCCATACAGGCCACCCTGCCTGTGCTGAACAGCGCCGAGGCGCTGGTGCGGTGGAATCATCCCCAGCTGGGCATGATCAGCCCCGGCGATTTCATACCGCTGTTCGAGAGCAACGGCCTGATCCGCAGGCTGGACAGCTATGTCTGGCGCGAGGTGGCCGCCCAGATGCGGGACTGGAAGGACCGGCTGGGCGTTTGCGTGCCCGTGTCGGTGAACGTATCCCGGGTGGACATGTTCGATTACGACCTGGTGGACCACATGAAGGCCCTGATCCGGGAATTCAACCTCAGCCCGGAGGAGTTTTTGCTGGAGATCACCGAATCGGCCTATACCCAGGACGCCGCCCGGATCATCAGCACCGTGAAGGAACTGCGCCAGGCGGGCTTCCACATCGAAATTGACGACTTCGGCAGCGGCTATTCCTCGCTGAATATGATCTCGTCCCTGCCGATGGACGCGCTGAAGCTGGACATGGAGTTCATGCGCAACGCCTTCAAGGAGCGCAAGAACACCAAGATGCTGGACGCGGTGATCGACATCGCCTACTCGCTGGAGGTGCCCACCATCGCCGAGGGCGTGGAGACAGCGGAGCAGATGTTCGCGCTGAAGGAGATGGGCTGCGATGTGGTGCAGGGCTATTACTTCTCAAGGCCCTTGCCCGCCAAGGAGTACGAGCGCTTCCTGTTGGAAAAGAAGAACGGCCGGAGCCGCATGTCCGACGCCGACAAGGAGGCCAAGGTCAAGGCGGCGGAGCAGTTCGCCTATGAGGCGCTGCACGACCCGCTGACTGGCCTTTACAACCACAGCGCCTATTCGATCCTGCTGAAAGACGCCGACCAGCGCAACATCGCGCTGATGCTGGCGGATCTGGACGGCTTCGAGGCGCTGAAGGAGAGCCATGGCGAAGAAGTGGCCGACCGGACGCTGGAGCTGGTGGCCCACGTGCTGCGCCACAGCTTCCGTTCGGTGGACTTTATCTGCCGAATCGGCGTGGACGAGTTCGCCGTGATCATGACCCGCATGAACAACACCATGAAGCCGCTCATCCACGAAAAGATGGAGCACATCACAGCGATGCTGGAGGAGGAGCGGGGCGATTTGCCGCCCGTCAGTCTCAGCGTGGGCGTGGCCTTTGCCGACCGGGAAAACCCCCAGGGCGACATCTTCCACGACGCCGACATGATGCTGCAGCGCATGAAGGCCATGCGGCACAACGGGTGCGCGATATACTGACGGAATAAGACAAGACAACAAGGGGCTGTCTCAGAATTGAGACAGCCCCTGCGTTATGGATCGAACAGGACCATGGCCCGCCTCCAAGGCAAGCGGGTGCTGCTGCTATTCTTCCGGCGTTTCCTCGGCCACTTCCGCCGCTGCTTCTTCTGCGGCTTCCTCGGCTGCTTCGGGCTGTCCGGCTTCTTCCGCGCCGTCGTCCTCCGCGATAACGTCCTCCGCGTCGCCTTCCGGCACGATCTCGATTTCGCCCGTCTCCAGGTCAAAGCCCACGGTGTGCATGGAGATATCGTGGATGTCCTCCACCAGCGAGCCCAGGCCGATCATGGCGCAGCCCACCAGCACGCCCAGGCCGATGGACAGCAGCGTCCACTTCGTGCCGGTCAGCTCCAGCCCGAAGCGCATGAACAGCCATGTGAAGGGAACGGCCAGCACGCCCACCACCATCAGCAGGATGGACAGGGGATAGCGCTTGCGCGCCTCTTCCGCCAG
>CAMVBO010000021.1 GCA_947165745.1 uncultured Clostridia bacterium
GCTCCTTGTAGAAGCGGGCCTGCTCCGCGCCGGTGGACACGCCGCAGGCGCTGCCTTGGCAGGTGTGCATGTGGGTTTCGTATCGGTAAGGCATAAGCGCCTCCTTGCAGTGTGATTTGGCGGGCGATAATGCCGTCCTGTCGCGCTGTAACAAAAAACTGATGTCGTTGATTGTCGATTCGTGCAGATGCTTCGCTTCACTCGGAATGACAACGAAGCTCATGCGTGTCATCCTGAGCGAAGCGAAGGATCATTGCCCACCGATATTTTACGACATCTCTATCGTCAAATGCAAGATGTTATGGGCTGCCGCAGAAACGCGTCAACCGCAATCCCTGTCCCCTATTCACCGTTGATGATCTTCTCCATGTCCGCAACCAGCCTGGCCTCTTCCGCCTCGGCGGCGGCGCGGTCTGAGGCGGTGACGGAGACATAGACCTTCAGCTTGGGTTCGGTGCCGGAGGGGCGCACCACCACGGACGCGCCGTCCAGCAGGAACTTCATAACGTTGCTCTTGGGCAGGCCGTCCAGGCCGGGGGCGTAATCCAGCACCCGGTTGACCTTCCGCCCGCCCAGGCTGCCGATGGGATCGCGGAAGGCGGCCATGATAGCCTGCATCTTCGCAAAGCCGGCGGAACCCTCAAACTGATAGCTGTGCAGGGTGTTCAGGCAGTAGCCGAATTCGGCGTACAGCTGGTTCAGGCGCTCCATCAGGCCGATGCCCCGCGTCTTGTACCAGGCGAACATCTCGCAGATCAAAAACGCGGCGTCCACGGCGTCCTTGTCCCGCACATAGGTGCCGGACAGATAGCCGTAGCTCTCCTCGAAGCCGAAGATATAGCGTTCAGGGCTGCCCTGCTTCTCCAGGCGGCCGATGATTTCGCCGATGTACTTGAAGCCGGTCAGCACGTTCACGGTCTCCACGCCGTACTTCGCGGCGATGCGGTCCACCATGTCGGTGGTGACGATGGTCTTGACCATCACGGGCTGGTCGGGCATGGTGCCCAGGGCGATGCGCCGCTGGCAGATGTAGTCCAGCAGCAGCATGCCGGTTTCGTTGCCGGAGAGCAGCGTATAATCGTCCCCGTCCTTCACGGCGATGCCGCAGCGGTCGCAGTCTGGGTCGGTGGCCAACAGCAGATCCGCGTTCAGCCGCCGGGCGTAGTCAAGGCCCAGCTCCATGGTCTCGCGAATCTCCGGGTTCGGGAAGGGACAGGTCGGGAAATGGCCGTCGGGCTGCTCCTGCTCCTTGACCACGGTGACGTTGGTATAGCCGCTCTCGCCAAGCGCCCGCAGCACCGGCTTGAGGCCTGTGCCGTTCAGCGGGGAATAGACGATGGCGGCGGACTTGTCCACGGTTTCATCGCCCAGCAGCGACTGCTTCTTCACCTTCTCGGTGAAAGCGGTGTACACGTCCTCGCCGATCCACTGGATCACGCCCTCGCCCATGGCGGCGTCGAAGTCCAGGCGCTTTGGGTCGTCAAACACATCCAGCCGGTTGATGGCGGCCAGGATCTCTCTGGCGGCCTCGGTGGTGATCTGGCAGCCGTCCGGGCCGTAGACCTTGTAGCCGTTGTACTTGGCGGGGTTGTGGGAGGCGGTGACCATCACGCCCGCCGCGCAGTCCAGTGCCCGCACGGCAAAGGACAGGCAGGGCGTGGGCATCAGCTGGGGCCAGATGAAGGCGCGGATGCCGTTGGCGGCGAACACCTCCGCCGCCGTCCGGGCGAATTCCCGGGAGAGGATGCGCGAGTCGTAGCTGATGGCGATGCGCCGCGCGTCCCGGGAGAAGTGGGCGTTCACATAGTCCGCCAGGCCCTGGGAGGCCTTCGAAACGGTGTGAATGTTCATGCGATTGGTGCCCGCGCCCAGCACACCGCGCAGGCCGCCGGTGCCGAAGGCCAGATCCCGATAGAAGGCGTCCTCCATTTTGGCGGCGTCCATGGCCCTGAGCTCCGCCTGCAGCGATTCGTCCGCCCGCTCCAGCCAGCGCCTGTAACTCGCTTCGATATTCATAATAAGCATGCTCCTTTACGCTTCGATTTCAAAGGGAAACGCGGGCAGGCCGTTTATGCCGAACAGGCAGGCCGCCGGGTCGTTTTCGATGGCATAGGCGACCTTCGCCGGAGTCGGGGCCTCGACGATCAGCTCGCCGCCTTCCACCCAGGCCACGGCCGCGCCGCCGTTCACGGTCAGGCTGCGGCCCTCGCCCCGGACCGCGTCCAGCGCTTCGGTGAAGGTGAGGCGAAGGGCGCTGCCCTCCCGACGGACCTGCTGAAGCACGGGCGCTTCGGCGTCGATCTGCTGCCCGTAGGCATATTTCAGCGCCAGGTTCGCCATGCGCCTGCCGGGCTCCCGCTTGTCCCAGGGGTGGATGTCCCCCGTCTCGCCGCAGTCCAGCAGGCAGGCCAGCGCGCAGCCCCGCACGGTGTCGCAAACCTGCTTCTGCGCCGCGCGAATGCCGGGCCAATTCTCCGCCGCCGGGTCCGCGCCGAAATTGGGCAGCTGTGCGGCGACGACCCACAGCGCGTCGTTCTCAAAGCCCTTGCGCCAATCCCCGATCATCGCGGTGAACAGGGCCGGATAGGTCTCGGGGTGGCCGGAATCGGTCTCGCCCTGGTACCAGAGCAGGCCCCGCGCGCCATAGGGAGTGATCCGGCTGGTCATGGTGCGCCAGAGGTTGCCCGGGCGGCGCATCATGCCGCGGCCGGTGGGCGGGGGCCAGGGGAAATCCCCGATTTGGGCGACGATGGCACTGGCGCGCACGTCCGGGTTCTCCCGGCGCATGGCGTCCGCCCCGGCCACCCACCGGTCCACATCGGCGTAATACCGGGCGTTGTCCCGGGCAAAGGCCGCGTCGTCCACGCCCTCGACGGACTTTTCAAAGCTCGCCAGCGCGGCGCGGCCCTCCGGCAGGGCGGCGAGGGTATCGGCGCTGATCCAGTTGGAGACCTCCGTGCCGCCCACGCAGCAGATCAGCATGCCCACCGGCACGCCCAGCGCCTCGCGCAGGCGTCGCCCCGCGTAGTAGGCCACGGCGCTGACATCGCCGCAGGTCCCGGGCGCGAGGGGCTTCCAGGACGTGGCCCGCTCCCTTTCGAGCATGGCCGCGTCGACGTCGGCCTCCTCGTTCACGGTGTAGAAGCGGAGCCCGGCATCCTCGGCGACGGCGGCCTCCGCCGCGCCGCCCTTGCCGTCCTTGAGCAGAAATTCCATGTTGGACTGGCCGCCGCACAGCCAGACCTCGCCGACCATCACGTCGGTAAACGTCACCGTCTCGTCCCCGCAGGTCAATTTGAGCTCATAGGGGCCGCCGGCGGGCATGGGCGGCAGCGTCAGCTTGAAGCGACCCAGCACGGGCAGGGCCTCGGTGCGCACCACGTCCAGCGTGGCCGTCACCAGGTCGTCCGCCTCGCCAAACACGGCCACCGGGCGCTGGCGCTGCAGCACCATGTGATCGGAAAATACAGCCGCGACTTTCAGCATGATATCATTATCCCTTCAAATAGTCCAGGTTCCTGCGGATGAACGCCACGCGCTGCTTCACGCAGTCGGGGCTGCGCAGCGGGTCGGCGGGGGTGTTGAACACGTAGTCGGTCAAGCGGTCCAGGTCGGTGGTGGCCACGTGCATGCGGGTGTCGCTGGAGGCATAGTAGATGTACACCCTTCCGTCCGGCGCGGCGATGGCGCCGTTGGTGAACACCACGTTGCTCACGTCGCCCACGCGCTCGGCCCCATACGGGGCGATCAGGAAGCCGCCCGGCTCGGCGATGACCCGGCTGGGATCGTCCAGGGCGGTGGCAAAGGCGTAGATCACATAGCGCAGTCCGGCGGCGGTATTGCGCACGCCGTGGGCGATGTGTATCCAGCCCCTGTCCGTCTTGATGGGCGTCGCGCCCGCGCCGTTCTTGGCCTCGGTGATGGTGTGATAGCGGCGCACGGAGGTCATCTTTTCCTCGTCCAGCACGGCATGGGTGATGTCGTCACACAGGCCGAAGCCGATGCCGCCGCCGGAGCCGGTTTCGATGAAGTCGTCCATGGGCCGGGTGTAGAAGGCGTACTTGCCGTTCACAAACTCCGGATGCAGGCAGACGTTGCGCTGCTGGGGCGAGCGCAGCGTCACCAGGTTGTCAAGGCGCTCCCAGGTTTTCAGGTCTTTCGTGCGCACGATGCCCGCCGCCGCCACCGCCGCGGACAGGTCGCTGACGGACTTATCCTTGCTCTCGGAGCAGAACACGCCATAGATCCAGCCGTCCTCGTGGCGGGTCAGGCGCATGTCGTACACGTTGGTCTCCTCCGGGCAGGTGTCCGGCAGCTGAACCGGCTCGTCCCAGAAGCGGAAACCGTCCACGCCGTTGTCAGACTGGGCCACGGCGAAGAAGCTCTTGCGGTCCATGCCCTCCACCCGGGCCACCAGCGTGAACTTGCCGTCCAGCAGGATCGCGCCGCTGTTCATCACGGCGTTCACGCCCAGCCGCTGCATCATGTGGGGGTTGGTGGCGGGGTTGGGGTCGTACATCCAGAAGGGCGGAATGTGCGCCCGGGTCAGCACCGGGTTCACCCAGCGGTCATAGATGCCGTTGTAGCGGCTGTCGTCGATGGCGTTCTTTTGGGCGATCAGCGCCTCGTAGCGCGCGTTCAATTCCTGATAGGTCATCGCTGTTGCCTCCTGTGTCGGTGTAAGTATGCTTTGGTGCGCGGCGCCGGAGCATCATCCCGGCCCCATTGCCGCCGCGTGAAATGGCGGGACGCGGTTCACGGGTTCAGACAGGCGGCGCGGCGCCGCCCCCGCACGGGGACAACCCCCGCTGCTCCCGCGCCCTGATCCCTGCCGCCTACGCCCTGTTCCCGGCTTCCAGCGCTTCCGCGATCTGCGCGGCGGCGCGGCAGTGGGCGGCGCGGCTGGGATGCATGCGGCTGCCCATGTCGCCGTTGCAGTCCGCGAGCGCCAGATAGCGCACGTTGCCGTCCCCGGCGGCGATACGCCGCTCCACCGCCCGCTTCAACGGGGCCTCCACGGCGTCTCCGCAGAGCCCGTAAGCCCAGATTATCGCCGCGTTCGGGTTGTGCGCGCGCACCAGCTCCATCAGCTTCACGGCGCACTCCTCCAGCGCCGCGCGCCCCGCTTCCCGCCGGTCCTCCGGCAAGCTGTTGATGCCGCTGGCGTCATTGGTGCCCAGGTTGATCACCACCGCGTCGGCAGGGCGCTGGGCGGCGAAATCATAGGGAACGTCCCCCGCCGGGCACGCGCCGCACAGCTTTTCATAGATCGCGCCGATGGTATGGGTCGGGTTGGCGTCATAGGACAGGTACGCGCCCCAGCCGCCCAGGGCCACCACCCGCTTCTCCGCGTTCAGCGCTTCAGCGGTCAGCGTCGGGAAGGCGAACTGGTTGGAGATCCACAGCATGCGCCACTCCATGGCGTCGGTGGGGCCCACGGTGCCCTCCCCCACGGTCAGGCTGTCGCCCAGGAATTCGATCAGCCGGGGCCTGGCCTTCGGGGCGGACAGGGCGCCCTCGGCGTACAGCGCGTTCAGGATCACCGGCGCGGTGTCGCCGTCGGTGGGCTGGCTGTCCCGGCGGATCTCTATTTCATGCTTCACGCCCGCCTCCATGCGGCCCAGGATGTCGTAGCGATGGGTGCCGGGCATCAGGGCAAACCGAGCCACCGGCGCGCCGTCCACGGTGACGGCCGCGAAGGGCGTGTGCTCGTCATCGGCGATGGTGAACTCCGCCTCCAGCCGACGCCCGTCGAAGGTCGTGCGCACGCCGGAGCCGGACCACCACAGATCGCAGGACTTCTCATCCGGGTTGAACCGGCCCAGCCGCAGGCAGGCCGCGCCGCGGGGATCGAATCGGGTCATCATCATTCATTCACCGCCTTCAGCGTATACAGCGCGCTCCAGCCGTCGTCGGCGCTCTGGAACTCGCCGGGCAGGCAAAGCCCGGCGTTCATCAGCTCGTCGCCGCCGTAGACCTCGCCGGTCTCGACGATCTCATACCGCTTCCCGGCGTCCAGGCCCATGAGCTTCACCATCGGCGGCAGCACATTGGGAACGGCGCGGGTGCGCACGAAGGTGAACAGCGCCTCGGATCTGTCCGGCGCGACGCTCATCCACGCGGTGTAATTGCCCTCGAAGGGCGAGCGCAGCCGGTAGAAGTCGCCGTACAGGCGCAGCTTCTGGGTGCTCTCGGCGAAGGCCACCTGCGCGCGCAGGGCCTCCCGCTCCCCGTCGGACAGCTTCCGGGGGTCCAGCTCGTATCCGAAGCAGCCGCCCAGGGCCACGGCGAACCGGGTCTGCATCGGCGTGACGCGCCCGGTCTGGTGGTTCGGCACGGCGCTGACATGGCAGCCCATGGTGGACGGCGGGAACACCATCGTGGTGCCGTACTGGATCTCGCAGCGCTGCAGCGCGTCGGTATCGTCGGAGCACCAGAACTGGGGCACATAGTACAGCATGCCCGCGTCAAAGCGCCCGCCGCCGGAGGAGCAGCCCTCGAACAGCACGTCCGGGAAGTCCCGGATCAGCCGGTCCGTGACGGCGTAGAGGCCCAGGATGTACCGGTGCGCGGCCTCGCCCTGGCGGTCCGCCGGCAGCGCGGCGGAGCCCAGGTTGGAAAAGTTGCGGTTCATGTCCCACTTCAGATAGGCCGCGCCGCTCTCCCGCAGGGTGTTCGCCACGGCCTTGTAGACAAACTCCTGAACATCCTCCCGGCCCAGGTCCAGCGTCAGCTGGTGGCGGGCGGTGATGGCCTCGCGCCCGGGAATGTGCAGGCACCAGTCGGGATGGGCGCGGAACAGGTCGCTGTCCGGGGAGACCATCTCCGGCTCCATCCAGATGCCGAACTGGATACCCAGCGCGCGCACCTTCTCGCCCAGGCCCTTGAGGCCGCCGGGCAGCTTGCGCATATCGGCGGTCCAGTCGCCCAGGGAGGTGGTATCGTCGTCCCGATGGCCGAACCAGCCGTCGTCCATCACGAACAGGCTCACACCCGCGTCCGCGGCGGCCTTGGCGATGGACACCAGCTTGGCCTCGTCGAAGTCAAAGTAGGCGGCCTCCCAGCTGTTCAGCAGCACCGGACGGTCCACGCCCATCCAGCGCTTCGGCAGCAGGTGGTTCCCCCACAGCCTGTGGAAGCCCCGGCTCATGCCGCCGATGCCCTCGGTGGAGAACACCAGCGCGACCTCCGGGGTCTGGAAGGCCTCGCCGGGGGCCAGCCGCCAGGTGAAGTCCCGGTCGTTGACGCCCATCAGCAGCCGCGCGCCGCCGGTGCTGGTGTCCTCGGCCCGGGCGATGAAGTTGCCGCTGTAGATCAGCGACAGGCCCAGCACCTCGCCTTTGGTCTCGTCCGCGCTGCGGCGGGCCAGGGCCATGAAGGGCGAAGTCTGCAGGCTGGAAGCGCCGCGCTGGGTGTAGACGCCCTGGAAGCCCGGCACCAGCGGCCGGCGATAGGGCGTGCGCTCCCGGGCCCAGGCACCGGACAGGGTGATCAGATCCCAGTCGTCGTCTGGCATGTCCAGGCACAGGCTGAACGCCCGCTCCACAGTCAGCGGCTCAGCGCCGCGATTCACCAAGCGGGCGCTGCGCGCGATGGCGGGGCAGTCGTCATAGACGGCATAATTCAGCTCCGCCTCCAGACCGGTGTGGTCGTCCTTTAGCGTCAGCCGCAGCGCCGCGCAGCCCTCGCCCCGGGTGGCGGGAAGGCCCTCGAGCGCGGGCTTTTCGTCCAGGACCTCGGCCTTGACGATCCGCAGATCCACGGCGCGGCTGCCGTCCGGCGCGAGCACCGTCAGCGCGCCCTCGCGCATGTCGCCCAGCCCGAAGGAGGGGTATTCCTGGGGCACGCGGTCCAGCGCGCACTCCTGCACGCTGAAATCCTCTGTCCCCGCGTTCGCGTGGCGCAGCAGGCCCGCCGGGTTCAGCTTTTCCAGCCGCGGCCCAATGTACAGATGGGCCGCCACCCCGCCGGGCAGCTCGCACAGCGCGTAGCTGATCCACTCGTTTCTCAGATGCCAGATGTTGCCTTCGCGCAGAATCTCGGCCATGGGACATACCTCCAAAACATATTAAATGGAAGATTCTTCGACTTCGGCCGCGCCTACGCCCGGCATGGCCGTCCAGTCGTCCCGGACAGGATCGAAGGATCTTTACACCTCTATCGCCGGCTGCCGCCGGATGATCTCCATCGCCATGCGCCCGTTGTGGTAGGGGCACTTCCAGGGCTCCACGATGGGCATTTCGGCGGGGGCGCCGTCCTCGTGGACCATCCAATACCATTCAGAGCCCTCGCGCCTGTCGCTGAGCACGTCCCGGATGTAGCGCCACTGGCTGACGACGGCCCGCTGATAGCGCGCATCGCCGGTATGCTGCCAGGCGTTCAGATAGCCCAGCAGCGCCTCGGCCTGCACCCACCAGACGCGGTTGCTGTCCACCTTCCCCCGCTCGCACTCGTTGGCGAAGCCGTGGTCGGTGAGGGCGTCGCGCCAGGTCTCATCCGCCATGGCCAGCAGAATCGGGCGGATGCGCTGCGTCAGCGCCTCGTCGTCCAGCGCGTCCAGCGTGCGGTCCGCCAGCCAGCTGGTCTCGATGTCGTGGCCAAAGCTGTGCAGGTCGATCAGGCTGTTGTAATCCATGTCGAAGAACACCTCCTGGCGGCGCTTGACCGGATTATAGATGCGCTTCTCCAGGATGTTCAAAATCTCGACCAGGTTTTGCTTCAACTCCGGCTTCGGATCGGCCTGATAGAGCCCGGTGTAGCCCTCCAGGATGTGCAGCAGCGTGTTCATCGTGCGGGAAGCTATCACGCCATTTTCACTCAGCTTTTCGTTGCTCTCGGGCTTCCAGTCAGCGGTAAACGCCTCCAGATAGCCGCCCTCGTCCCGGCAGCGGCGCTCCACCACGTCGCGCAGCGCCCAGGCGCGCGCAAGCGCCTCGCCGTCGCCGCTGGCGCGGTAATACGCCGCCAGCGCATAGATGGCGAAGCCCTGGTTGTAGGTGTGCTTGGTGCCGTCGGCCACGGTTCCGTCCGCGCGCAGCGCCCAGTAGACGCCGCCGTTTTCCCCGTCGGTCATGCGCTTCAGCATCCCGTAGGCGTGCCGCGCCTCGTTCAGAAGCGACGGGTCCTCCAGCGTCATGCTGGCCTCGGAGAAGAACCAGAGTATGCGGCTGTTGAGTATGCAGCCCTTGTCCGCCTCGGGATGCCGGGTCAGGTCGAAATCCACCTGGCCGATGAATCCCCCGTTCGCATCGTCCCGCAGCCCCCTCCAGAAGGGGATGATATGCTCGACCAGCTCCCGGCGAGCCTCGCTAACCAGCTGTGCCATGGGCAACTTCCTTTCCTTGGTTTGACGCGCCCCGCGCCTCTGGCTAATATTTTAGTATATTGTTAGGTAATTATCAAGTAATAATTTACTTATTTTGGGCCGAAATCCTAAAAATATTTTCGCCCTGAAATGCCTTTGCTACAATTATAGCGCCTGTGGCGAAAAATGGCAAGGCATGCCGCATAGGATATGGGGACAGAACTGGGTGACAATCGGCACAAACGTGCCTTTTTCTCGCAAACTTTGGGACAAAATTAGCTTTTTTGCTCCATTCGATTAACAAATCGAGGGACATAAGTTATAATATAAGGGACAATAGATGCGGGGGGGTATTGCAGTGAAGGCATTTTATCAATCTCATCCGGGCGGGATGTTCATCGGTGACATGACCACCTCTCCCTTCCCGCTGCACGTGCACGAGACAATCGAGCTTACCTATATTATAAAGGGCGAATGCGTCATGCAGATCGACGACAATCTGTATACGCTCCACGCCGGCGACATCGCCATATCCTTTCCCCTGGTGCCCCACAGCTTCGAGCAGATGAGCACCGACATCCAGGGCCTGGTGTTGTTCTTCCTGGCGGACGGGGTGGACGAATTCTCCAATACGTTCCACAAGATGCTGCCGATGTCGCCGGTGCTGCGCGCGGCGGACGTCCCCCAGGACGCCCTGCTGGCGCTGGACAGGCTGTCAGAAATGAAGGGCACGGAGTATCGCCCCACCCGCCTGGCCTGCCTGCACCTGCTGCTGGCCAACATGCTCAGCGCCATGGAGCTGCGCGCCGCCGAGACCCAGAACGAAAAGGGCCTGGCGGATCGGGTTATCAAATACATCTTTGACCATGCCTGCGAGAACATCACCCTCTCCAGCACGGCCCATGGGCTGGGCATCAGCGAGAGCCACCTGTCCCACCTGTTCTCCCAGCAGTTCCACATCAACTTCCGCCGGTTCGTGAACGCCATACGCATCGACAAGGCCGAAGCGCTGATGCGCGACCCGGACATGACCCTCACGGCCATCTGCTACAGCTGCGGCTATGAGAATATGCGCACCTTCCGCCGCGCGTTTGTGCGCGAAACCGGTTTGTTACCAACTGCTTATTTGCAAAAAATGAGAGGTGAAGCGCCGTTCATCGCACAAATTGACGCTTGACAACGGCCAAAATTAGCCTTTTGAGTTAAGAAAGGTGGTTTAGCCCGGTTAAATCGCCCCGAAATGCCATCTGCAATCGTTGTTTTATTTTTGAGTTGAAAGCAAATAATGAGAATCGAATCAACAATCGGTGAGCAAAAAAGTGCCCGCTGATTGTTGATTTGTTGTTATACACCTGTTATAATGAAATACGAAGAGCACAACTGCTCAGAATTTTTCTAAGGGAGGATAACACCATGAGGAAACTGCTGTCCGTTCTGCTGGCTCTGTGCCTGCTGGGTTCCCTGCTGGTTCCCTTCGCGGTCGCGGAGGAGAAACCGGAGCCCATCACCCTGACCGCCTTCCGCGGCGATCCCGGCGACCAGCCCTATGAAGACAACAAGATCTACAAGAAGATCGAAGAGGAATTCGGCATCACCTTCGAGTGGGAATTCCTGGCCGGCGACCTGGACGAGACCCTGGGCCTGAAGCTGCAGGACCTCGACGACCTGCCGGACCTGTTCGACGGCGGCAACAGCGCCGAGACCCTGATCGACGCCGGCGCGCTGATCAACCTGCTGGATTATGTCAATCCCGAGGACACCCCGAATCTGTGGGCCCACATCGAGCCCCAGAAGAACCGCATCATCACCAAGGACGAAGTCACCGGCGAAGATGTCATGTACATCATCCCCAACTACGGCCTCGGTGAGGGCGAGCAGATCGTCAACAGCGTCAACGGCCCCGCCTTCTTCATCCAGAAGCAGGTTCTGGCCTGGGCCGGCTATCCTGAGATCCACACCCTGGACGAGTACTTCGACCTGATCGAGAAGTTCATCGCCGAGAACCCCACCAATGCGGACGGCGTTCCCTACGTTGGCTTCGACATCCTGTGCGAAGGCTGGCGCCACTTCTGCCTGATCAACCCCGTGCAGCACCTGATGGGCCGCCCGAACGACGGCGAAGTGCTGGTGGACGTCACCAAGGACGACTATCCCACCTGGACCTTCATCAACCAGCCCTATGCCAAGGCCTATTACAAGAAGCTGAACGAGGAGTTCAAGAAGGGCATCATCAGCCCCGACACCTTCGTCATGAGCTATGACCAGTATATCGCGCAGCTTTCCAGCGGCACCGTGCTGGGCATGTTCGATCAGACTTGGGACTATGGCGACGCCACCAACGCCCTGCTGACCGACAAGAAGTATGAGAACACCTACGTGGCCCTGGGCCTGGTCTATGACGAGGACGACGTGGAAGGCGTCCTGCCCGAAGGCTGGACCATCGAGGAGCACTACGTGAACGGCAGCCTGCCGAACCTGGACCGTGGCGCCGGCATCTCCGTGACCTGCAAGTATCCCGAGCGCATCGTCGCCATGTGGGAGAAGCTGCTCAGCCCCGAATGGGCCATGATCATGAACTGGGGCATCGAGGGTGAGGATTACTCCATCGAAGACGGCCGCCTGATCATGACCGAGGAGCAGTTCGCCAACACCACCGATATGGAGTGGCGCAAGAGCAACCGCGCCTACGCCATCTGGGACAGCAGCCCCAAGCGTCAGGGCTACATCATGGAAGGCGAGCTGGCCGGCAACTGCTGGGAGCCCGGCAACCAGCCCGAGAACGTGTTCGGCCTGATGAACGACTATGACAAGGACTTCCTGAGCCACTACGGCTTCAGCAAGTTCGGCGACTTCGTGAATCCCCCGATCGAGCTGGCTCCCTACGGCGAGGCCTGGCAGATCAACAAGGATCCCATCAACAAGGATTATCAGGACTTCCTGAACATCCAGGACACCCAGCTGCCC
>CAMVBO010000022.1 GCA_947165745.1 uncultured Clostridia bacterium
GTGATGCCGTCGGGGGGCTTTATACCTATGGCTCCCATGACAAAAACGAAGCGGGAAACTAGAGGGACGTTTTCTTTGCCGGTCCCGTTCAGTGCGACGGCTATTACCTCTATGGCATCAGTTTTGCGCAGATGATCTACGACAGCGATTGGCAGGCCAGAGCGGAAGATGAAAGAGGAAGAGCCTACAGCGGGAAGGATCTGGGCGATCCCAACGGCATTTCAGCCCAGACGGCAAGCCATCTGTTCCTGTCGTGGGTCAAAAGTCTCGATGATCATTGGCCCATCATCGTGATGTCACATGTTCCGCTCCATGCAAAGCGCGGCGATAACAGCGGCGCATGGACCTGGGCCAGGGCGTTGAACGAAGCCGCGCAAAAGCATGACGTCATTTTTCTGTGGGGCCACAATCACACGTTGGAAAGAGGCAAAGAGGAACAGGCTGCCGAGCAAGCCAACTACCTGCTGCTTCCCGGAGAGGAGATCACCGTTCAAAGCTGGGCGCTGAATGAGGAAGCAAAAACGGTTTTGAGAAAAGCAATTTCCTCAAAAGCCCTGACAGCGGGCGATGCCAAAGTGGAAGAAAAGCCGAAATACGAACTGATCACGGAGAAGGAAACGCTGCGATTCGTTTACATGAACGCAGGTTATATCACCAACGGAATCGGCAGTCTGCTTACCTTTACCGACATGGAGGAGGATGGCGCATGGGACCGCCTGACGGTAAAGCGCTATTCGCTGGACAGCGATGCGCCGGAGGAATGGGATTTGCCGCTGCGGCAATGGAGTCAGCAGCATTGAATCAGTCTACGCAATCATAGCAGTGCCTTACCGGCAAGGAGGACAGGGCAACGCTGAAGAGCGACCTGAGTGCATTGCCGGGTTGCGGGAGGGTGTCGCCCTTTTCATTGCGCGAAGCGCGATGCCATCGGCTCATAAACAGATATAGCAAATCTGGTAATTAGCCGTGGCCCTGTCTTTATGCTTGCGCCCCAAACGCATTTATAGTATGCTATACCAAATACCAAATTCCATCTAGAGTGTGTTTCTAAAGTCCGGGATGTGCAGTTTCGAGCGTATCAGGCTGCATTTCAAGGCGATTTTCCGAAGGCTTACTGGTTGCAAGTCGAGGAAAAGCAACACAGAAATGCAGCCTTAGACGCCGAAAATGCATGTTCAGGATTTTAGAAACACACTCTAATCCGTGCAATACTGCGGGCATCTTTTTTGTCCTGCTTAGCTTCCCTTCAGTCAACGATGCGCCGCATTGTCCCTCTCCGCTCAGCTTGAACGCGAATAACACGGTCACTTTGTTCGCGCACCCGCGGCGCTTCGGCAAGACGCTCACCATGAGTATGTTGGAGGTTTTTTCGATTGCTCGAGGGATAGTAAGGGGTTGCTTGATGGGCTGGGGGAGTCCTCTGTGGCAGGACTGAATAGTTACTCTGAAGGATTGTATTCCGAAAGCAGCTATGTTATAATAACGCGGGAAATCCGACACGAATGCTCGATTTACAGAAGCCCGAATCCGGACCGCAAAGGATACGACGCGTTGAAAGAGGCATGAAATATGATCCACAAGCTGATGGCAACGGGATATTGCGCCACCAGGCTGCCCGGGGCGCTGTCCTACATGCGCGAGGCCGGGCGGCTGTATCACGGTTCCCGGGAGGCCATGATGGCCTATCAGGAGGAGAAGTATCGCAGGCTCGTTGAATATGCCTATCGTCACGTCCCTTACTATCGCCGCGTGTTTGACGGCATCGGCCTGTTCGAGGGCGGCCGGCTGCGCGAGGATCGCCTGGGGGACATTCCCATACTGACCAAGGACATCCTGCGCCAGGAGCAGGAGAACATGTATTCTGACGAAATGCGGTCGCGCAGGCCCTATTCGGCGGCGACCTCCGGCTCCACCGGCATCCCGCTGACGATCTGGTACGACCGGCATTACATGGCCCGGAACCGGGCGGACAAGTTTTTCATGGGCCAGCTGAACGGCCGGAAGCTGGGCGAGCCGGAGCTGAAAATGTGGTTCCGGGATTTTGACCTGTATCAGAAGAACGGCAAGGACAAGGACCGCTTCTATAACTTCTTCACCAACCGCACCTTCCGACTGGCCTCGGTGATCAACGAGGAAGCGCTGAAGGGCTATATCGATGCCATCAACCAGGTCAAGCCGGTTCAGATCTGGTCCAACCCGGCGCCGATCTTCGAGGTGTCCAAGTATGTCGTCAGCCAGGGCATCCCCGTTCACCGTCCCAGGAGCATCATCCTGACCAGCAACCCCCTCTATGACGAGATGCGCCAGGTGATGCAGCGGGCCTTTCCCGGCACCTGGATCGTGGATCAATACGGCGGTACGGAATTCGGCGTGGTGGCTTGCGGCATCCGCGAGGACAAAAACCTGCGCATCTTCGAGCATTCCGCCCGGGTGGAGGTGCTGGACGACGCGGGCAGGCTTTTGCCCCACGGCACCGGCGACATCGTGATCACCGGGCTCAACAACTACAGCATGCCCCTGATCCGCTATCGCATGGGCGACATGGTCAACGTGCTGCCCTATGGTGACGAGAAGGAGGGCTCCTTCGGCTCCATCTCCCAGGTCATGGGGCGGCGGCTGTCGATGCTGCGGCGGCGGGACGGCACCAGCGTGACCGGCCTGCACCTGCGCGACCTGCTGACCAAGCGCTGGATCAAAACCTTCCAGCTCATCCAGCACTCCTATGACAACCTGGAGGCGCTGGTGGTGCTGGAGGGCACGCCCCTGGAGCACCGGGAGGGCCTCGATCAGATCGCTGCCCAAATCAGGGAAGTCATGGGGGTTGAATGCCGGTTCACCTTCTGTGACAGCATTCCTTCGGAAAAGACAGGGAAATTCTACTATGTCAGAAGCGAATTGGAATAAAAGGGAAGCCCTGAACCCCCTGGCCCGGGTCGCCATGGAAACGCTGGGCTGCCTGTGCGCGCTGGAAGACGCCGACGCGCTTCCTCTGCGCCCCTTCGCCCTGCCCGTGTGTACCGGCTTCGGCGAGGCCCACGACGCGGCAAGGCGCATCCTGCTGGAGACGCAATATCGGGGGCTGACCGCCCTGGCCCTGCGCTCCGGCCGTGAAACCGTGGTCGGATTCCCCTGTGTGGGCCTGGCCCGCCCCTTTACGGACGCGGGCCTGTCCTACATTGGCCTGGGCGCGCCATTGATCGTCGACGCCGCTGGAGCGCTCGGGAAAGACTCCCGCGCCGGCTTCTTTCCGGCGGACGCCACCAACCCCGCCTCGATCCTCCGGGGCCTTGAGAGCGCCCGGGGCGAGCTTTGCATCCTCACCGCGGGGCTGTTTCCCACCTTGACAGACCCGGAGCTGGACCCGCTGTGCGATGCCCTGGGCCATGCCCTGCGCGCCCACGGCGGCGTATGGCTGACCCTGGACCCTGAATTCCCCAGCGCCTTCATGGCGATCCTGAAGGCGCTGTGCGGGGACCGCTATATGGACGTGCTGCTGCAATCGAACGACATGCGCCAGTGGAGGACGGCGGGCCAGTTTGACAACGCCCTGATGATCGACCCCCGCTGGGATTATGAGCGCCTTCGGGATCGGGCCATTACGCGGCTGGCCCGGCGCGGCCTTGCCGTTGCGCGAATCCCGATGGCGCCGAAGGCCCTGGCGCTGCGGTCCGTTCCCGAAACACACCCAGCCCGCGACGCCATTCTGCAAAGCCTCGCCGGGCAATGCTGGTGGCAAATCACCGCGTCCGCCCCGGCCGGGGCGCGCCAGGTCGTCGTCCGCGCCACGGGACTGAAAATCGTCTCCCGGCGGGAGGGCGACATGCTGCGCATGAAGCTGTCCGGGCGGCTGGACACGCTGTCCGCGGAAGCCTTTTTGAATGACTTTACAGCCCGGAGCGAGGGACTTCAAGCGGTAGAGATCGACTGCGCCGCGCTGGACTACCTCTCCTCCGCCGGGCTGCGGTCGCTGTTTCAGATCCTGAACGTCTGTCCGATGAGGCTTTTGAACATCAACGAAGTGGTCGGCGACGTGCTTGAAAAGACTGGCTTTGACACGCTGGTCCAGATCAGAAACGGAGGGATGGACCATGTGTGAGGACTGGCGCTTTGCCGCTTTCGGCCTGAACACCTCGGCGGACGAGGCCGACAACGGCTTTTGCCGCCATGACGACGGCTCCGTCACCCTCTGGAGCCTCAACAACCGCGGCAAGCTGAACCAGCCCTCCACGGACGGCCTGGCCTTTTACTACACATCGATCCCCGCCGACCGCCGCTTTACGCTGACGGCCCGCGCCTGCCTGGAATCCTGGACCTTTACCAACGGCCAGGAGGGCTTCGGGCTGATGGCTGCCGATCGGGTGGGCCGACACGGCGAGGATCGTTCCCTTTGGTACAATGCCTGCATGGCCGCCTGCACCCGGGTGGAATACCGGCTGGACCCGGAGACCGGCGCGGTGGTTTCGGATCGGCAATACCCGTTGATCAGCATGAAGCTGGGCATCGGTGCCCTGCAAAAGACGGGCGTCACGCCGCAGAGCCTGCCCGAGCTGGAGGCGGGCAAACCGGATGCCGTCAAAAAGTGGATCTCCTGCCGCATGCTGCCGCTGGAAACGTCCTGCGCGGAATATGGCGAGGGCAGCTACAACCTCTTCGGGAACGAAAAGACGGGCCGCGTGGTGGGCACGGTGGCCCAGCCATTGACGGAGGTGGTTTTGCGCCTCCGCAGGACGCCCTCGGCCTTCGAAGTGAGCTGGCTGGACGATACTGGCGCCATCCTGGGCACACAGCGCTTCTCCAATCCCGACGCCCTTCGCGCCCTTGGCGTCGACCGCATCTATGTGGGCCTGTTCGCCGCCCGGGCCTGCCGCGTCACCTTCCGGGACATATTCCTTGAAACCTGGGAAGCCGATGGAAGGGCGATCTCGGCGCAGGCCGAGCGCGTGACGCCCACCTGCCGGATCATTTCCTCGCGGCTGTCCAACCACGCAGTCTATTTCCTGCGCTTCATCACCAATGCCGACGGCACGGTATCCGTCGCCCGCCGGAGAAAGCCGGAAGGGGAGAGCGCTGTCCCGGTCAGGGCAGGGGTGCCCGCCGCCTGTCGGCTGCTGCTGGAAGAGGGCGACAACGATCTGCGGCTTCGCTTTGAGCCGAAAAAGGATTTCTGCTTTGAGAACGATATCGGCCTGTTCCGGGTGGTCAACCGGACGCTGATCCGGGATTTCGCGGTCTCCTTCGTCCCGGTGAACGGCAATAGCACGATCTACGCTTCCCCCGACGGCACGCCCGGTGGGGCGGCTACCCGTGAATCGCCGGTGGACATCCACACCGCCATCGCCTGCGCCTCCCCCGGCTGCGAGATCATCCTGCTGGAGGGGGTATACCTGCCCGGAAAGCCCGTGGTGGTGGAGCGGGATGTCAGCGGCATCGGAGGCAGCCCCATCCACCTGCACGCGGAGGACGGCAAGCGCGCTGTCTTTGATTTCCAGAGGCGCTCCGCGGGCTTCACCTTCGCGGGCAGCCACTGGGAGATCGATCACATCGACTGCCTGAACACGGCGGATTTCAGCCCTGGCATCGCGCTGTGCGGGCACGACATCCACCTGCACCACGCGAGGGCCTGTTCGAACGGCGAGGTGGGCATCGTGGTCTGGACCCTGCAGGACACCGACACCCGGGACGATTGGCCCCACGACATCCAGGTCACCCATTGCATCTCCTGCAACAATGCTGACCCGGGTGCCACCAACGCCGACGGCTTCGCCGCGAAGCTGACCGTGGGCCCCGGGATCGTGTTCGACCACTGCATATCCTGCTTCAACGCGGACGACGGCTGGGACCTGTTCACAAAGGTGGAACTGGGGCCCACCAGCCCCGTGGTCATCAAGAACTGCGTCGCCTTTCAAAACGGCTTCGACCCCGCCGGACGGCCGAGGGGTCAGGGAAGCGGCTTCAAGCTCGGTGGAACCAGCCTGCCCGCCGGACATTATCTGTACAACTGCGCGGCATGGAACAACCAGGGCAAGGGCATCGATTCAAACTCCGCGCCCGATGAAAACATCAAGGGCTGCACCAGCTTTGACAACCTGGGACCGAACGTGGCGCTTTACACCTCGGACGCGAAGAACACCGAATACGCCGTCCGGGGCCTGTGCTCCGTCCGGACAGCCCACAAAGATACGGAGGACATCCTCCTTCCCCGTGGGACCCAGGACGGGACCGGCCTTTACGGAAGGCGCAATTTCTACTGGCGGGACGGACAGTGCCGCAACGGGGAGGGCCTTGCGATTCCGGAATCTTGGTTTGAATCCCTGGAGGCGCCGCGGTTCGACCCGGACCGGCTGCCCGGCGCGATGGAGCGACTGATGGACGGCGACGGGCGCATCGACCTGGGCTGCTTTCTGAAGCTGACGGAAGAGGGGACGCAGGCGCTTCAAAGCGCTGGGCTTGACCCGCGGGGAGTGGCCGCCTATCTGCACGGAGAGTGAGAGGCATATGAGCACAAAAATGATCGTCAGGGAAAAAGCAGACATCGCCCGGGCCCTGCTTCAGATCGAGAAGCGTTGCCAGCGACAGGACGTTCAAATCAACACCCTCCTGTGCGAAACACTGCTGATCCATTTTCTGGACAGCGGTCTGAGCGAAATCAGCGTGGCGGTGCATGCCCGCCGGATCGACCTGATCGCCCCGGGCGACGAGGTCGACTTCGTCGTGCCCCGGGACGTGAACGAAGAGACCCGCCTGGAGCTGGAGATTGGCCTCGGCATCCTGGAGAGCCATAAGAACAGGATCGACCTGCGCTATGCAAAGGGCGTCAACCGGTGCCGCGTCCACGCCGTCTCCGGCCGGGCCGCGGACCTGAGCGAGGAGATCGAAGCTTTCTATGAGAACGCGGACGAGCGCCAGCGGCAGAAGCCGACCTCCGTGCTGGTCTATCTGATGAAGCGGCACAAGGGCCTCTTCGCGGTCTCGATGCTGTTCAAGACGATCCGGCATCTTGGCGCCATGCTGCTGCCGGTGTTCGCCTCCGGCATCATCGACGTGGTGCTGGATACCAACCAGTTTTTCTGCCGCGATGTCTGGCTGAATATCCTCGGCTCGGTGCTGGCGCTGGCGGCCAACCTGCTGGGCTTCTGGGCGGAGACGATCACCTATCGGCGCTTCACCCGCAGCGTGGAATCGGGCTTCAAGCTGGCACTGGTCAAAAAGCTGCAACTATTGTCCTTCAAATATCACAACCAGGCGCAGAGCGGCCATCTGCTGTCCAAGCTGATCTCGGACATCCAGTTTGTGGGAATGCTGATCTACGACCGGCTTCAGGATGTGCTGCACCTGATTATCGATGTGCTGATCGTACTTTGCCAGACCATGCTGCGCTTTCCGCCGATGCTGGTGTTTTATGCGGCGATCATTCCCACAGCCCTTCTGATCATTCGCAGCTTTTCCAAGCCCATCATGAAGCGGAAAACCATCATGCGCCGCAGGACGGAACGCACCAACGCCTCCTTCAAGGAAATGCTGGAGATGGACCAGTTGACGCGCTCCCACGGCCTTCAGCAGGCGGAATTCCGGAAAATCTCCAACGAGGTCCGCCAGGTTCAGCAGGCCGCCCAGTCCTTCGATACGGTCAATGTGGCGGTCAACAGCGTCACCTACGGCGGCTTCCAGGGCTTCCGCCTGATTAGCCTGTGCTTTGCGGCCTACCTGTACACCCGGGGGCACATCAGCATGGGCACGGTGGTGCTGTTCGAATTCATGTTCGACATGCTTGTCAACAGCATCCAAAAGGTGCTGGATGCGCTGCCGCAGATCGCCCAGGACTACGACAGCCTGGCCAGCATCAACGAGATCCTGTTCGAGAAGGACGTGGAGCACAGCGGCAGCCTGCGGCTGCCCGAACCCGTCCGCGGGGAAATCGAGCTGGATCACCTCTGCTTTGCCTACGACGACCATTCCGCGATGGTGCTGAAGGACATCAGTCTGCGCCTTCCCGCCGGAAAGGTGGCAGCTTTTGTGGGCCAATCCGGCGCGGGCAAGACCAGCCTGCTGAAGCTGATCCTGGGCCTTTATCCGCCGACGGGCGGCGAGATCCGGATCGACGATATGAACCTGGCCGAGCTGGATCTGAACGACTATCGCCGTCATATCGCGGTCGTTCCCCAGAACACGGTGCTGTTCTCCGGCACGCTGTGGGACAATCTGGTTTTTGGGCTGAAATACGTCAGCCGCAGCCAGGTGATGGAGGTGATCCACAGCGTGGGCCTGGAGAACATGCTGCAATCCCTGCCCGACGGCCTGAACACTGTCATCCTGGAGGGCGGCGGCAACCTGTCCGGCGGACAGCGGCAGCGTGTGGCCATTGCCCGAGCGTTGTTGAGGGACGCTCGGATCGTGCTGTTCGACGAAGCCACCAGCGCCCTGGACGCGGCCAGCGAGCAGCAGGTCCAACGGGCCATCGACGCCATGCTGTCCAAATGCACCGTCATCATGGTCGCCCACCGGCTGAACACGCTGAAAAAGGCGGATCTCATCTATCACATCGAAAATGGCCAGGCGACGCTGTGTCCGTCCTATGAATCGCTGATCGACGAATCCGCCGGGACTATGGAGCTTCGGTAAACCACGGACAGATCGAGGACTCCCCAAAGGCGGGAGAGTCCTCCCTGAAAAGTCCAAAAATCAGTTGTCCGTTCAGATCAACGAGAGGCTTGCCAACGCAACGAAGTTCGGCTTCTTCTTCGCCGCGTATTGTCGTGGGCGGGGTAGCTATAGCGCCAGGTGTCGTAATCCTCCCGACTCATGTCGCCGTTGCGGTACTTCGCGGAAACGTCTGCCCAAGCTGTGACCATATCCGTGATCCGCGCAGCGTCCTTGTCCTTGCGGGGATCAAAGCGGAAAGAGACGATTCCCTCCTTGTTTTCAATCGTCAGGCCGCAGAGGCCCTCCAGCGCGAACAGCGTGTGCATCAAGCCGGGGAACGGGGAGGGGTTCATCCTGACGGGCAGCCATGGCGTTCGCATCTGATCGCCGGTCCGCCGTCCTTCCGATCCGAATTGGGGAACCCGTCCCATGTCAAGAGACAACCCGGATGTCCCTGCCGGGGGGGGCAAAAGTCCCCGAGGAGAACTGAAATTGAGGTAAAACGACAGGCAAGAAACAAGGAAGGTCGCTCCGAACCTGTGCAGCAGTTCAGGTGGTTCCGCGCTTATACCGAGCCAGTCGCGCGGCGCATTCCTCCGGATGCTCGTGGAGGAATTGACAGTGGCCCATGTTTGGGAAAACCCGCTCCGTCATGGAGAGAGCATCCTTGCATCTCCTCAAGCCTTCTTCATGTCGAACCGCAGCCGGTAC
The DNA here is from genome assembly GCA_947165745.1 of uncultured Clostridia bacterium. Next base: position 9,352 of record CAMVBO010000022.1, read on the forward strand.
TCGCAGGCCCGGGCCCCCTCGGAAACCGCTGAGTTGCGGTCATAGCGGATGTGCCGGAAGCCCTGGGAGTATTCCTTGTCCATGTGGCAGATGCACAGGACGGCCTTTTCATCGCCCAGTTCCTTGGCCAGCTCATGGTAGGGGCAGGAGAGGATGTCCACGCCGTACATCTCGGGAGGCTCGGAGACCAGCTGGCTGCGATAGCCGAGCTTCTCGCTGCTCATCTTCTTCATAACGCCCTCCACATGGCGCCAGACGAGGCGGTCCGCGCCGGGCAGGCTTGTCAGAGCGTGAATGATCCGGGCGAAGCGCCTGCCCATTGCCTCGCCATAGCCGTTCAAAAGGCCCTCGGCGTCCTCTCCCCGCACCGTCAGCGCGCGGTATAGCGCGACGGCCGGGAGCGTCATGGCGCCCTTGTGCCGCTTCAACTCCGGCCTTGAAGAGAGAATTTTGCCGTATTCCTTTCCGGCTTCATTCCAAATCTCATCAGCGGCGTCCCTGCCCAGCGAAGCCGCGAGCCGCTTTCTAAAGCCCCTGTAAAACCATTGCCTGTTCAGCGGATTCATACGGTTACTCCTCTTACAATGCTCCGTCTGTTTTCAGAAACGCGTGCAGATCCAGGCTACCAGCGCGGATGCCGCTGGGAAGATCACCAGCAGCTTCAGCAGCTGGCTTTTTAGGTTGTAGCCGTACTTTCTGCCGGTGTACACGCGCTCCACCTCGGGGTAGTAATGCTGGAAGAAGTGGAACCGGCAGAGGAGGAACCCGTCAAAGAAGATCATGTCATAGACTTTGTAGATCGTAAAGATGAGCACAAAGCGCAGGAAGAACTGCCAGAAGTCGAAGCCGCTTCTGAAGCCGTCCCAGATCGAGATCACGCCTACGCCCAATATCGTCAATGCGCACAGGATCATCAGCGCCCATCCCATAGTCCTGGCGCCGAAGAAAAGCTCTTCGTTTCTTGGTTTCAAAACCGCCTGCGCCTCTTTCGGGGCAGACGAGAAAAACCGGTTGTCCTGAACAAAAGCCACTGCCGAGATCAGCAGGAGCGTGATCGCGCAACAAAACACGATCGCCAGAAAAAAAGTCAAAAGCATAGGTATCTCCTTCCCATGGTGGATGTTTATTGAGGCTTCCGGCATGACGCGCAGCCGGCGGCTTATTGCCATCTGCGTTTTAAACAGACCACAGAGCAGGTTAGAACTTCTAATCAATTCTTGAAACAAATGCCCTCGCGGCCGTCCATACTGGCTCAGCGCACGGCGGGCGGGAAACACACTCCGGTTAGCCTACGCTTACTATTATAGCGAATAGCGCGGCGTTTTTCAAGCTATCCAGATGAATTTGGTCGCGTCGGTGAATGATTCCTGTTTTACAGAACGGCCTGTGGGTCAGCGTGAAGAAGTGACGCGCCCGTATTGTCGGTGCACTTCGTCCCAGCCGGGCATCTGTGCCCTCAATGCGTGCCAGTGGGGCATGGGCGCGTCGGGCGTCCGGGCGATCACTTCCATGAAGGCCGCGTCCAGCATCTCCATCTCCTCATAGGCGTTGCGGCAGTGCTCGCAGGCCACCAGGTCGCCGATGGTCTTGTTCTTTGCCATGACGAAATAGAGGAATTGCATCAGCTTGCCACGCGGGCCGGTGGCGTAGTAGCGGTCGTCGCCCGCGGGCAGTATGGGAACGCCCTGCGCCTTCAGCATGGCGAAGGCCTCGCGGGAGGCCAGCCGCATCAGCTTGCGCTGGGCCCCGGTGGAGGCGCGCATGTCCCCGCCCGAGGCGTAGGCCAGGTAGCCGATGGGCAGGATCGCCGCCAGGTGGCAGATCAGGTAGGCCTCCATGTCCGGCTGCCAGTTGAGCTTATAGCCGGTGCCGGCGAAGGCGTTATTCAGCTTCGACCGGGTTGCTTCGTCCGGCAGGTGGTGCAGGCCGCCGAGGTCCATGTTGCCCGCGCCCAGCCGCTCGCAGACCAGCAGCCCCTCGTCCAGATCCCGCTTTCCGGCGGTCACCTGGAAGCCGAACAGCACCTGCTTTTCGCAGACGGTCCCGCTGAGGATGGCCTTCTCCATCCCGGCGGGATTCATGTTGTTGCCCACGAGTATGACCAGCGGCGAACGGACCACGGCCAGCGGCTGGAGGATGGCACTGATTTTGTTGTAGGGCATCACGGCGAACACCGCGTCGTAACGGTCGCCTTCGGAAATATCGCCGATGACCTTCGGATGATCCAGCGTGTCCCGACGCTGCAAATGGTGGAAGATCCGCAGCCCGTGGGCTTCCAGTTGAGACTTCCACTTGCCCCGTGCCAGCACGGTCACGTCGTTTCCCGCGCGCATGAGCACATGGGCAAGATAGCTTCCGATGACGCCCGAGCCATAAACCAATACCTTCATTTCATTCATCCTGCCATTCTTTCATCTTGCGCACCATCATGTCCCAGCCCTCCTTGGCCTCCCGACACACGGGGAACACCGGGTAGCAGTGAAACATGCCTTCGCCGACGATCATCTCGTAGTCCACGCCGTATCGCTTCATCGCCGCCTCGAAGGAGGGCGCGCAGGCGGAGAGCGTCTCGTGGCTGCCGTAGATGAAGGTCACCCTCGGGCAGTTCGTGAAATCGCCCGTTTGCAGCCAGAGCATGTAATTCGGCACGCGGTCGTCGCCGTGGCGCATGATCTCCTCGGCGGTCTTCATGTACTGCGCCGGGATGGCCACGTCCAGCCTGTCCAGCGCCAGCATCCGCTGCCACTCCTCATCCGTGTCCACGCAGGTGCCGGGGGAGATGGCCATGATGTGGCCGGGCATCGGGGTGTCGCCGTGGCCGTCGTTGATGTAGG
>CAMVBO010000023.1 GCA_947165745.1 uncultured Clostridia bacterium
TGGGCGGCACCTTCGCGGCCTTCAAGCCCGTGGGCCGCTGCATCGACGACATGTGTCTGAAAAAAGAGGCCGCCATGAAGTGCGCCTTTGGCGAGAATCCCAAGCGCTGTTACAAGGACAAGGGCATTTCCAGCCGCATGAGCAACGCCGCGCTGCTGCGGGAAATGCTGTTCAAGGCCCGGGCATACATGGAAAAACTGGAGGCCGCCGGGGACGACCCGGCCAAGCGGCCCGCCTTTGACATGAAGCTGAACGCGCTGATCCCGGTGCTGAAGGGCGAGGTCCCGCTGAAGGCCCACGCCCACCAGGCCAACGACATCCTCACCGCCATCCGCATCGCCCGGGAATTCGGCGTCAAACTCACGCTGGAACACGTGACGGAGGGCGCGCTGATCGTGGACGAGCTGAAAAAGGCCGACGTGCCGCTGGCCGTCGGGCCCACCTTCGGCCAGCCCACCAAGATCGAACTGCAGAACAAGAGCTGGCAGACGCCGGTGATCCTGAACGCCGCCGGCTGCCGGGTGTCCATCATCACCGACAGCCCCGTGACCCAGCAGAGCCACTTGCGCTTCTGCGCCGCCATGGCCATCGCCAACGGCATGCCCCAGGCCGACGCCCTGCGCTGCGTCACGCTGAACCCCGCCCGCCACATCGGCGTGGAGGACCGGGTTGGCTCGCTGGAGGCGGGCAAGGACGCGGACATCGTGCTGACCGACGGCAGCCTGTTCGATATGCAGGCGAAAATCGTGGCCGTGTATGTGGACGGGGTGAACCGGATTTAGAGTGTGTTTCTAAAATCCTGAACATGCATTTTCGGCGTCTAAGGCTGCATTTCTGTGTTGCTTTTCCTCGACTTGCACAGGGCGCGGAAACAGCGGCTTCCTCGTGCTGATCTCCAACCCTCTTCCTCGCCGATCATCCTTTCCGAGGTGTTCCATGCAAAAGCTCAAGTCTCTGTTCCTCAAATACCGCGAACAGATCGCTTATCTGTTCTTCGGCGGCGTGACCACGGTGGTGAACATCGCCGCCTACGCGCTGCTGTCCCGGCTGGGGCTGTCCACCGGCGTGGCCAACGCCATTGCCTGGGCGCTGGCAGTGGTGGTGGCCTATATCTCCAACCGCCTCTGGGTATTTGAAAGCAAGGCCCGCGGCGCGGCGGCGGTGAAGGAGCTGGTCAGCTTCGTGGCCTGCCGCCTGGGCACGGGCCTGATGGACGAGGCCATCATGGTGCTGGGCGTGGACAGGCTCGGCCCCATCGTCGCCCCCAACCACATGGCCCTGTGGGGCCTGGGCGTGAAGGTGTTTTCCAACATCCTGGTGATCGTGTTGAATTACGTGTTCAGCAAGCTGTTCATCTTCAGGAAGAAAGAGAATGAATAAGGGACCGGATCGCCGCACCGTCCCGCGGACGCTTCGCAGTGACAAGGGTTGAGCGTCGGTTCATCGCGAAAGACCGCAGGCAAGAGCGCAACGCGGCGGACAAATGCTGTGTACAGATCCTGAGCGCGGCGAAGGATCTGTTTTTCTTTGCGAAGCGCTTGTTCCGCGGCGGTGTTCCCCCTTCCCCGCCGCCCGCATAGTATACCCCAAAAAGTTCACACGATTTAACAGGAGTTAGATATATCTAACCTTATGGTCGTGCTATACTGTCTCCAACGAACCAAGGGAGGTTTGAATATGAACATGGAAGTGATCCGGGGCATACTGATCCCCTTTATCGGCACATCGCTGGGCGCGGGGTGCGTATTCTTCATGCGGGGCAAGCTGAACCCGATGGTGCAGCGGGCGCTGACGGGCTTTGCGGCGGGGGTGATGGTGGCGGCCTCGGTGTGGAGCCTGCTGCTGCCGGCCATCGAGCAGTCCGCGGACATGGGCCATTGGGCCTTCGTGCCCGCCGCCGTGGGTTTCTGGATCGGCGTGCTGTTCCTTTTGATTTTGGACAGGACGGTGCCCCATCTGCACGCGGGCACGGGCGAGGTGGAGGGCCCGCGCAGCGCCCTGGCCCGCACCACGAAGCTGGTGCTGGCGGTGACGATCCACAACCTGCCGGAGGGCATGGCCGTGGGCGTGGTCTACGCGGGGCTGTTGCAGGGCAACGCAGGCATCTCGGCGGCGGGGGCCATGGCCCTGGCGCTGGGCATCGCCATCCAGAATTTCCCGGAGGGCGCGATCATCTCCATGCCCCTGCGGGCGGAGGGGGCCAGCACGGGCCGGTCGTTCGTCTACGGCGTGTTGTCCGGCGCGGTGGAGCCCGTCGGCGCGCTGCTGACCATCTGGCTGTCGACCCTCATCATCCCGGCGTTGCCCTACATGCTGGCCTTTGCCGCCGGGGCCATGATCTATGTGGTGGTGGAGGAGCTGATCCCCGAGACCGCCGCCGGCGCCCATTCCAACCTGGGCACGGTGATGTTCGCCCTGGGCTTCACGGTGATGATGGCGCTGGACTGCGCCCTGGGTTGAGCCGGTAGAACCGGCTGTCATTCGCTGCCGCCTTTGAGCGCAGGGCGCTCAACCCCACTCGCTGTCGCCTTTGAGCGCAAGGCGCTCAACCCCACTCGCTGCCGCGCTTTGAGCGCGGGGCGCTCAACCCCACTCGCTGCCGCGCTTTGAGCGCAGGGCGCTCAACCCCGCTCGCTGCCGCCTTTGAGCGCGGGGCGCTCAACCCCACTCGCTGCCGCCTTTCTGGCATCAATTCCCGGCGCCACTGATTCCAGCGCCGGGAATTTTCGTTCTCCAGACCCATGGTCAATCAACGTGCAAGCGCGGAATCGCCATCCGGGCCGCCCGTCGATCATGGGCGGCCCGTCTGTGTAGGCGGTATTGCGAATCGCATGATAAACACCCCCATGCGCCACTGACTCCAGCGCATGGGGGTGCGTTTGCGGATCTTTTGCTGCGGAAAGCTACCGCTTCTTATACAGGACGAGCTCCGGGTCGGCGCCGTCCTTGCCATAGGTGCAGACCAGTATGAATTCCATATTGGCCAAAACGCCGAAGCACCGGTCGCCGCCAAAGGTCGATTCCAGCTGGTTGCCCAGATAGGTGGTCTGGTCGTTCAAAAACTTCACCTTTGCGCCGCCCGGCAGCGGATACTGCAGGTTCACATAGCTTCCGACGAGGGCGTTCAGCTTTTCGACCCTCGGCAGGCCTTCGATGTGAAGGTCGTTGATCTCCCGGATCAGCTGCGCCTTGAACGCCTCAAACTGGCCGTCGTCGCTGAGCTCCTCGTACCGCTTCCAATAATCCAGCGTGGGCAGCACCTGCTTCAAATGGGCGCGGGCCTGCTCCTCGGTGACGTCCCCGCCCGCCATGTTGCGAACGCAGACCTCGATCAGGTCGTCCATGTCGCTGTACATATAGGTGCCGTCGGCATAGCACCACTTGCAATAGTCCTCGTTGAACGCGCCGTCGGCCTCGCGGCTGATGATGCCGTCCTCCGTCAGCGGCATGCCGCAGCACTGGCAGTACAGCTGCCTCGGCGCGCCCAGCAGCGTGTTGATGGACACATCGTACTCCTTCGACAGCAGCTTCAGCGTGTCGGTGTTGGGCTGGGTCTCCCCCGTCTCCCAGCGGCTGACAGCCTGGCGCGTCACCAGCACCCGCCCGGCCAGCTCCTCCTGGGTCAGGCCCTTCTTCTCCCGCAGATCGCGCAGTATCTCCCGGATCTCCATGATGAATCCCCCTTTCGTTGGTATCATCATAAACGATTACATAAAAAAGCGCAAGCAACGAGCTGTTGCCTGCGTTTTCATATCATTCAGTCATACCGCTTGGGGTTGAGCGCCCCGCGTTCAAAGCGCGGCAGCGAATGGCCTTGCGTCCTACGCAACGACTTCGTAGCCCGCTTCCTTCACGGCGGCGGCGATAGCCGCGTCGTCCACGTTGGCGTCGATGGTGGCGCAGTTGTTCTCCAGGGACACCTCCACCTCGCTGTCCAGCGGGGCCAGGGCGGCCTTCACGTGCTTGACGCACATCTGGCACATCATGCCTTCGATCTTCACGGTCTTTTTCATGGGATTTCCCTCCTTGATGTCGTTATTATCCACAGCGGCAGGGGCCGCAGGGGTATCGTCGGGAACCACCGGGCAGGCAACCGGACAGGCAGCGGGCCCAGCTTGGGTCGCGGGCCCGGCTTGGGTCGCGGGCCCAGCTTGGGTCGCGGGCCCAGCTTGGGTCGCGGGCGCTTCCGGCAGGTCCAGTTCGAAGCGGCGCAGCCGCAGAGCGTTGGTGACCACGCACACGCTGGACAGGCTCATGGCGGCGGCGGCGATCATCGGGTTCAGCTCCACGCCCAGGCCGGACAGCGCGCCGGCGGCAATGGGAATGCCGATCAGGTTGTAGAAGAACGCCCAAAACAGGTTTTCCTTGATGTTGCGGATCACGGCGCGGCCCAGCTGGATCACGCCCGCCGCCAGACACGGGTCGTCCCGCATCAGCACCACGTCCGCGCTCTCGATGGCCACGTCGGTGCCCTGGCCCACGGCGGTGCCCAGGTCGGCCTTCACCAGCGCCGGGGCGTCGTTGATGCCGTCGCCCACCATCATCACCTTGCGACCCCGGGCCTGCAGGTCCGCGATTACGGTCTGCTTGTCCTGGGGCAGCAGCTGGGCGCGCACCTCGCTGACGCCCAGCGCGCCGCCGATGGCGTTGGCCGCCCGCTGGTTGTCGCCGGTGAGCATCACCGTTTTGACGCCCAGGTCGTTCAGCCGCCGCACGGCCTCGGCGCTGGTGGGCCGCAGGGTGTCGGAGAGGGCGAAGCCGCCCAGCAATGCGCCGTCCTTCGCCGCGTACATCACCGTCGCGCCCGCGCCGGACATGTCGTCCGCCCAGGTGGCAAGCGACGCCGGGTCCACGCCCTGCTCTTTGAGCCAGTCGGCCTTGCCCACGCGGATGACCGCGCCGTCGATGGCGGCGCTGACGCCGCGCCCGGCGTAGGTCTCGTAATCCGTGGCGGACGCCAGGGCGATGCCCCGCTCCCCCGCCGCCTGAACGATGGCCGCCGCGATGGGATGAGTGCTCAAATTCTCCACCGACGCCGCCAGACGCAGGGCCTCGCGTTCGTCGCCAATGGCGTTCAGGCCGGCGAGCCGCATGCGGCCCTCGGTGAGGGTGCCGGTCTTGTCGAAGGTCACGCAGTCGATGCCGTGGGCCATCTCCAGCGCCGCGGCGGTGCGGATCATAATGCCCAGTTCGGCCCCCTTGCCGGTGCCCACCATGATGGCCGTGGGCGTGGCCAGCCCCAGCGCGCAGGGGCAGCTGATCACCAGCACGGCGATGGCGTGCTTCAACGCCGCCGGAATGCCCGCGCCCACGATCAGCCAGATGGCGAACGTCAAAAACGCGATGCCCATCACCACGGGCACGAACACGCCGGACACCCGGTCCGCCAGGCGGGAGATGGGCGCCTTTGAATTGGCCGCCGCCTCCACCAGCTTCACGATCTTTTGAAGGGCGGTGTCTTCGCCCACCTTGGTGGCCCGGAAGCGGAAGCTGCCGCCCCGGTTCACCGTCGCGCCCACCACCTCGTCGCCCACAGTCAGGTCCACCGGCACGCTCTCGCCGGTGAGCATGGACTGGTCCAGGCTGCCGTGGCCCTCGACGATCACGCCGTCGGTGGGCACGCTCTGGCCCTCGCGGACGACGACGATGTCGCCCACGGCCAGTTGCGCCGCGTCGATCTCCACCTCCGCGCCGTCGCGAATGACGGTGGCCCGCCGGGGGGCCAGGTCAACCAGCCGCGAAATCGCCTCGCTGGTGCGGCCCTTGGCCCGGACCTCCAAATACTTGCCCACGGAGATCAGCGTGGGGATCATCACGCTGGCGTCGAAGTAGTAGTCCGCCATGGCGACGCTCTGCCCCGCGTCCAGCTTCAGCGCCACGCCCAGCAGCACCGCCAGGCTGTAGCCCAGGCCCGCCGTCGCGCCCACGCAGATCAGGCTGTTCATGTTGGGGGCCAGGTGGAACAGCGCCTTGAAGCCGTTGATGAAGTAGCTGCGGTTGATGATGATGGCCGGGATCACCAGCAAAAGCTGGATCAGGCCGTTGAACATGGGCTTGTGCAGCGCTTCGGGCATGGGCATGCGCAGCATGTGGCCCATGGCCACGTACATGAGCACCACCAGGATGATGGCCGAGGCGATCAGCCGGCGCAGCATGGCCCGGGCCTCGTCGTCCTGTTTGGGGGCGGCCGAACCCTGCTCCATGCCCCGGGGCGACGCGCTGTAGCCGCCGGAGGCCACGGCCTTGCAGATGTCGTCCACGGACACGGCGGCGGGGTCGAAATCCACCTCCATGGAGTTGGTCAGCAGGCTCACCGCCACGCTCTTCACGCCGTCCAGCTTCCTCACGCTCTTTTCCACGTGCGCGCTGCACGCCGCGCAGGTCATGCCCTTTACGTCGAATGTCATGGATTTACCTCGTTTCAGATTTCGCGCCGCGCCCGCGTGCCGCGCTTGCGCCTGTGGCGCGGCGCGCGGGGCAATTCCGCGCGGCAGCAAACAGGGTTGAGCGCCTTGCGCTCATTTCAGCTTCTTCATCAGTTCCACGGTCTCGCCGATGATTTCGGTGTTGCCCTCGCGGATCTCCTCCGCCACGCAGGCCTCCATGTGGCTTTGCAGCACCTGGTAGCCGAAGTTTTGCAGGGCTCGCTCCACGGCGCTGATCTGAATCAGTATGTCCCCGCAGTAGCGGTTTTCATCCAGCATCCGGCCGATGCCGTTCAGCTGGCCGACCATGCGGCTGATGCGGTTCTTCAGCAGCTTCAGCTCCGCATCGCTGCGGGGCGTGTGGCGCTGGTGGCAGGCGGGGCAGTTTTCATGCTCGTGATTCATGGTATCGCTCCTCATCGAATACCCCCATGGGTATCTTGCGGATGGTATTATATACCCCCGGGGGCTATTTGTCAAGGGGTAAATATCCTATTTTCCTGCGGACGTAGATCAGCACGAAATTCAGGATGCGGTCCAGGCCCCTTTCCAGATACGCCCTGTCCCGGAGGGCGAATGCATGGCCCGACGCGAACCAATCCCTCCAGGCCGCGTCAAAGCACTCGGCCTCCTGCACGGCCACGTCGCACCGATCCCCGCACTCCGCCATAAGCAGCGCGCGCCACCAGCCGACGGTGTGAAACAGCAGCGCGTCGTCTCCCTCGGCCCATTCGTTGAACAGCGCGCCCATCGTGCCCTCCGGCTCCCGGCGCAGGCCGGGGACGGCGATCATCACATGGCCGCCCTCCCGGACAAAGGGCAGCACCTTTCGCGAAAACACGCCCGGCTTGCCGCCGAAGTAGTGGTAGGCGTCCACGCTGACGATCGCGTCGAAATAACCGCAGGCAAAGGGCATGTCCATCGCGTCGCCATGGATCGGGACGATCCTCTCCCCGAGGCCATCCCGGCGGATCCGCTCGTAATTCTCCGACGCGGAGACCCACAGGTCGAAGGCGAACACGGCCTTCGCGGGCGTCTCCTTCGCCAGAAAGATGGAAGTCACGGCCGGGCCGCAGCCCAAATCCAGCGCGCGGTCAAACCGGGCGTCCCCGGGCGCCTTGCGCAGCAGCTCGTCCAGCAGCCGGATGGAATTCGGCCCCATCATGCAGTCCTTCGTGAAATAAGCGCCGTAGCGCGCGCACCTGTCCATGTCATTCATCCCGCGTTCCCTCCTTCACCACGACCACCGCGTTGGGGTCGTGCTTGCGTGCCATCGTGTGAGCGGCCTTGCGGTTGGCCACGGTATCGAACACGATGGAAAAGTCGTAGTCCTCCGGGTACAGCTGTTCCGCCGGAACCAACAGCTCCAGCCGGTTGTGGCGCACGGTCAGCTTTTGCCCGCGAAGCTGGATCACCACGTTGCCCTCGTCGTCCGCGGGCCGATAGACGATGGCCCGCCTGCGCTCCGGCAGCAGCGCCACGCTGTCGCCCACACTGAAGCGCCGCAGGCGATCCTCCCCCCGGGCGGGCAGGCGCTTGAGCCGGCTGGCGGGATGTCCGGCGGGCGTCCCTCCTGCGGGCGCCCCCGGCAGAGGCAGCGCCCCCGGCAGAGGCAGCGCCCCCGGCAGAGGCAGCGCCCCCGGCGGAGGCAGCGCCTCGGGCCCGTCGCTTCTGCGCTCCGCGATCTGCCGCGCCCGCGCCAGCAGCGCGGCGTCCATGCCCAGGCGTCCCGCGATTTCGATGGCGCAGCTCTCGCCGCTCAACCCCAGTTCCAGCCGGTACAGCGGCTTCAGCGAAACCTTGTCGAAGGCCATCCGCGCCGAGACCACGCGCGGGGTCTGTTCCGCCCACTGCTTGATCTTCGGGTCGTGGGTGGTGACCATAAAGAAGCAGTCCCGGCGCAGCAGCTCCTCCAAAATGGCCGCCGCCAGCCCGGAGCCCTCCGCGGGGTCCGTGCCGCTGCCCAGCTCGTCCAGCAGCACCAGGCTGTCCCGGCTGCACTGACCCAGTATGCGAATGACGTTGGTCATGTGGCCGGAGAAGGTGGACAGGTTTTGGCTGATGCTCTGGCTGTCGCCGATGTCGCACAGCACGGCGTCCATCATGCCCACCACGGAGCCCTCCCCGCAGGGGATGTGCAGCCCGCTCTGGGCCATCAGGGTCAGCAGTCCCACCGTCTTTAAACACACGGTCTTGCCGCCGGTGTTCGGCCCGGTCACGGCAATGCCCGAATCCGGCGCGGCCAGCTCGATGTCCAGCGGCACGCAGCTGTCCCTGTCCAGCAGGGGGTGCCTCGCCTTCACCAGCCGCAGCCTGCGCTGGGCGGTCAGCGCCACCGGGCGTGCGCCCATGGTCGCGCTCAGCTTCGCCCGGGCAAACAGCGCGTCCAGGTCCGCCATGGCGCGCATCGCGCGGCGCAGCGGCTCCGCCTCGTCGGCCACGCGGTCGCTGAGCGCCCACAGCACGCGCCGCTCCTCCTCGTCGATGTCGATCAGCAGCGCCTCCAGCGCCTGTCGCAGCGCGCTGACCGACGTCGGCTCCATGAACACGGTGTTCCCCTTGGCCGAAGTGTCGATCACCCGGCCGGGAAACCCGCTCTGGAAGCGCTTTTGCACCGGCAGAACGTACACCCCGCCCCGCTGGGTGACGTAGCTGTCCGCCAGCTGGCTTTGATGATGCCGGAGCACGTGGTTCAGCTTTTCGCGGATCTCCTGCTCCACGCGCTCACGCCGGCGGCGCAGGCCGCGCAGCTCAGGCGAGGCCTCGTCCAGTATGGCGTCCTCCCGGATCGCCCCGTCGATGGCCTGCTCAAGTCCCTCCAGGTCGGGCAGCTCCGTCTGCCACGACGCGATGCCCGCGCTGATCCCCTCCGCGGCGCACAGATAGCGCTTCATGCGCCGCACGGCCACGCAGAACCGCGCCACGGCGCTCAGCTGCGCGGGCAGCAGCATGCCGCCCCGGCAAGCCTCGTCCAGCCCGTTCTCCGTGGCGTCCGTCTCGCCCAGCGGCGGCGCGCCTGCGGCGTCCAGCACCTGCCGCGCGGCGGTGGTCTGCGCCATGCGGGCCAGGCAAAGCCCTTCGTTCATAATCGGCGCGGTATCCGCCAGCTTTCGCCGGGCGGCCTCGGAGACGGCCTGTTCCTTCAATTGTTCGATGATTTGGTCAAAACCCAATGTGATCCAATCCTGTGTCACGGGAATCCCCCTCGTTCAATCTGATAGACATGAACGGGGCTTCGGGGAATGCGGCAAAGATGATGAAAAAAGGCATAGAAAAAGTGCCCGGACTCGTTCAGCACCGCGCCATGGCGTCAGGAAACAAGCGGTCATGTCGCCGCCTTGCTCAATCAACCATGTTCCCCGTTACTAAACCGATTCCAAACACACCTCCGCAGGATTGCCCGCTCGCGTCGGGATCGCTGCCGATATGATTATATACTACCCATGCCATGCTGTCAAGGTCGAACAGAAAACCCCCGAAGCCGATTGGCTTCGGGGGTTCATCTGAGTCGCGCTTATACCAAGTATTATTTCAGCGTGATGATCACCCGGCGATAGGGCTCCTCGCCCTCAGAGTGGGTGGTGACCTCCGGGTCGTTCTGCAGCGCGGAATGCAGGATCCGGCGCTCGTAGGGGTTCATGGGCTCCAGCGCCACGCGGCGGCCGCTCTTCTGGGAGAGATGGGCTTTGGCATACTGTTGTAAATTACAGCGTAATCCATATATTGTAGTTCTCGGTGTCGATGGGCACCCGCAGGGACCCCTCCCGGCCCCGGTTGATGTTCAGGCTGGGGAGGTACTGCAGCGCGTCCAGGGTCTCGCCCCGGCGGCCGATGAGCAGGCTCATGTTCTCGCCGGCCATCTGCATGCGCAGCTGCTCAGCGGTCTCCATCAGCTCGATTTCAACCGGCACGCCCATGCGGTCGGTCAGGCCGGCCAGAAATTCCTTCGCCTTCTTTGCGTCGTCGGTCAGGGCGTCCTCGGCGGTGGCCACAAAGGGCTCGTGCTCGATCACGGGCGCGGGCGCGGCGATGGACTGCTCCTCGTCGGTCTCGACGGCGTCGGCGGCCTCGCTCCTGGCGCCACCCTTGCGGCGGCGGCGATTGCGGCTCTTTTTCTCCTTGGGGGCTTCCTCTTCGGCGGCGTCCTCGGCCTCGGCCTCGACGGCTTCCGCCTTCGCGGGCTTTTCAGCCTTGGGCTTTTCGGCCTTGGGCTTGCCGGCCTTTTGCTTGCGGGCGCCGGAGGCGTCCAGCGACAGCACGGGCATCTCGATGTCCAGCGCGGGGTCGTCGGCCTTCACCGTCAGGCGCACCTTGGCGGGCTTGCCGAACATGCCGAACAGCCCGGGGCTGCCCATTTCTACAACCTGAATATCGACGTCGTCGGAATCGCAGCCCAGCTCTGCCAGGCCGTTTCGGATGGCGTCTTTTACCGTCTTGCCAGTGGCTTCAATGGATTTCAAGGCGATTTGCCTCCTTATTCTTTCTCGTCAAGGTCCTGCGCAGCTGCGTCGGCCTTGGCGTCCTGGCGCTCAAAGTACCAGTTCACGGCCATCTGCTGCACAATCTGAATCACGTTTGCCGCCATCCAATAGATGGAGAACGCGGCGTTGGAAGTGGCGCAAATCCAGACCGAGAAGATCGGGAAAAACCACTTCATCACAGGGCTGTTCATCGGGTTGGTCTGGGATTGGTCGGCCTTCTGGGCCTCCTGCGCCGCCTTCTGCTCGGGGGTCTGCTTGCCGTTCATGATCTTGGTCATCAGGAATTGGCTCGCGCCGGCCAGCAGGGGCAGTATGAACAGGCCGTTGCCATACTGGAACAAATTGGCAATGCTGTTGGGCAGGGTCATGCGAATGGTGGTGAAGATGATCGGGATGGAGACGTTGCTGAAGGCGGTCGCCGGGGCCAGCGCGGCAGCCAGGTGGCTGTAATCGCTGGACTTCAGGTACTCCACCGCCGCGGCGATGTTCTCCGCCGTCAGCACCGCGGAACCGTTCGCCGGGCGAATCATGTTCAGCGTGCTGCCCACCGGGGGCAGGATGGTGGCCGCGAAGGAATCCGGCTGAAACACGTTCTTGATCCACAGCCAGCTCTGCAAATTGGGCAGGGTGTTGGTGTTCTTCATGTCCAGGATCATCTGGACCGTGTACTCGTTGCCCAGCGTGCGCATGGCGGAGAACATGATCCACAGGATCGGCAGGCTGATCAGCATGGGCAGGCAGCCCGCGGTGGGGCTGACGTGCTCCTTGCGATAGAGCTCCATGGTCTTCTGGTTCAGCTTGTCCTTGTCGTTGGCATACTTCTTCTGAAGCGCCTGCAGCTTGGGCTGAATCTTGCTGATCTGGCGCATGCTCTTCTTGCTCTTGATGTCCAGGGGCAGCAAAACCACGCGGATCAACAGCGTGAACAGCACGATGGACCAGCCATAGTTGCCCACCAGATTATTGATCCAGGTCAGAACATTGACAAAAAAACCCGTCATTCGATTGCCTCCAATTGGTTGTGATGGCTCCCCC
>CAMVBO010000024.1 GCA_947165745.1 uncultured Clostridia bacterium
CTGTGCGCGGCGGCGGAGAACGGCAAGGAAGTGACCGTGCTGATGGAGCTGCGGGCCCGGTTCGACGAGCAGAACAACATCGACTGGACCATGGAGCTGGAGGAGGCGGGCTGCCGGATCATCTACGGCCCGGAGAATTTGAAGGGCCACGCCAAGCTGTGCCTGATCACCCGCAGGGAGCGGGGCGGGCTGGGATACATCGCCCAGATCGGCACTGGCAATTACAACGAGAAGACATCGACCCTCTACACGGACTTCTGCATGATGACCGCCAACCCGGACATCACCCGGGACGCGGTGAGCTTCTTTGAGAACATGCTGATCGGCAACAGCGCCGGGGAATACGCGAAGCTGCTGGTGGCGCCGTTCGCCATGAAGAACCGGATCATGGAGATGATCGACGAGCAGATCGCCCGGGGCGCGGACGGCCGGATTCGCATCAAGGCCAATTCCGTGACGGACCGGCAGCTGATCGACAAGCTGAGCGAGGCCAGCTGCGCGGGCGTGCGCATCGACTTGATCATCCGGGGCATCTGCTGCATCCTGCCAGGAGTGCCGGGCAAGACGGAGAACATCACCGTGACATCGGTGGTGGGCCGATTCCTGGAGCACAGCCGGATATATGCCTTCGGCGAGGGCTTGGAGATGAAGATGTACCTGTCGTCGGCGGACTTTATGACCCGCAACCAGGACAGGCGCGTGGAGGTGGGCGGCCCGGTGCGCTCGCCGGAGATCAAGCGGTTCCTGGAGGAGTATTTGAACCTGCTGCTGGCGGACAACACGAGGGCATGGCGGCAGCACAGCGACGGAGAGTACACGCGCCTGACGCCGGGCGATGCGGAGCCGATCGACGTGCAGGCTTGGTACATGAGCCATCCGATCGAGTTCGAGAAGTCCACCCAGCCCCGGGAAACGCTGCACAAGCGGATTCGCGAGTGGTGGAGGTTCAGGAAATAGAGAAGGCGCACGCTTTATCCGCCTGAGTCTTTGGTGAAACAACCTTTCCCCAACGGGGAAGGCGATAATAGAAGGGAAGGGTAGAAATGGGAAATCTGAAGTTCAGGTTTGAGAAGTTCAGAAAGAACAACACGCTGCTGTCGATACTGATGGTGGTGCTGGGGCTGGTATTGATCATTTGGCCGGGCAAGACGCTGACGCTGGCGGCGCGGATTCTGGGCATCGCGCTGCTGGTGGGCGCGGCGGTGTCGGGCTTTTCATGGTATCGGGAGCGGGGCAAGTCCGGCGAGAGTTTCACTTCGCTGGCGACTGCCATACTGTGCCTGGTGGTGGGCCTGATTGTGCTGATCGCGACCAAGGGCGTGATTTCGTTGCTGCCGAAGCTGATCGGCGCCTTCGTACTGGTGAACGGCGTGATCAACCTGGTGCAGGCGCTGGAGCTGCGAAACGCGGGCCAGAGCAGCTGGACCAGTTCGCTGGTGATGGCGATTTTGACCATCCTGCTGGGCGCGTTTCTGGTGTTCTTCTCGTTCAGCGCCATGCAGGTCGCGGTGATGGCGATCGGCGGCGTGTTTGTGTACAACGGCGTGTCGAACCTGTGGATCGAGAGCCGCTACAAGAAGACGGACAATACGAATAAATAGCGGTTGGTGAAAACGTTACGCCCTTCGGCATCCCGGATGGATGGCGAAGGGCGGTTTGTTTTTGGAGGGGATACCTGATTCAAGGCACGGCCTATGGGCGCTTTGGCGGGAAACTATGGGCGCTTGACGTTTTCTTGGGGGATATCAACACCTCATCCGGGCCTTTGGCCGCCTTCCCATAGAGGAAGGCTATCGAGGGTCAGTCGTAGACAAAGGCGCGGAAGGCGTCGATGCATTTTTGCCGGTCGGTGAGGCGGAGGCTGGAGCCGTTATCGGTATAGGAGCCGTCCACCGGGAGGCGCAGCTGGCTGGGAACGCCGGCGGTGAGCGCCTTTTCACCCAGAGAGAGGAGCTGGATCAGCGACATGTTGGTTTCCACGGCGTTGAAAAGCGTGCGGCCGAGGCGCAGGAGCATCGCCGGGTTCCAGAGGTTGTCGCGGAGCTTGTGCAGCATGGCCTCCAGGAGCATGCGCTGGCGATAAGTGCGCTTAAAATCACTGTCCAGCTTGCGGATGCGGCTGAAGGCGAGGGCCTGGACGCCGTTCAGGTGGACCTGCTCGCCGGAATGGGCGAGGAGGTCGGTGGGATAGCCCCGGGATTCCAGCGGCGCGATGTGGGTGGATATGGCGTGGTTGATGATCTTCCGTTCACCTTCGGTGATGTTCAGCTCCACGCCGCCGATGGCCTGCACCAGATCCACCAGCGTTTGAAAGTCCACCGCCGCGTAGTGGGTGATGTTGAGCTTGAAGTTTTCGTTCAGGGTGCGCATGACCAGCTGCGGCCCGCCATGGGAATAGGCGGCGTTCAGCTTGTCGCTGCCATAGCCGGGGATGTCGACGATGGTGTCGCGCAGGAAGCTGGTGAGCTTCAGCTGGCCATAGTTGATGGAGGCGACGATGACCGTGTCGCTCCGCCGGCTGTTGGCCTGGATCTTGTCCAGCCCCAACAGGAGGATGTTGGCCGGAGCGGGGGGCAGGGTGTCGGTGAGGGAGAGCTCCACGCCATCCGGCTCCACCGCGAACAGGGAGACCGGCAGCGCGTACAGCAGAGCGACGCCGAGCAGCGCCAGGATCAGGATCAGCGCGATGAGACGCAGCGGCAGCGAAAGCAGCCACGCGCCAAAGCCGCGCCGACGGGGTTCGCGTCGGCGCGGAGTGCTTTTGTGTCTCTTGCGATAGGGCTCTTCGTAGTACATGAAGCGTGAAACGCCTTCTTTATCGTGGAGTGTTGGGAGACGACCCCTTCCGGCACAATGTGCGGCTGCAACGCCTTTTCCTGAATGGGAAAGGTTTGGCTACAGCTGGATCGGGAGGGGGAGGCGGAGGGCGCCGCGAGAGGCGGGCAGGCCCTCCAGCAGGGCCGGAAGCTGGCGGAGGGCGTCCACGGGGGCGCTGGCCAGCAGGACCGGCAGCAGGCGTTGGGCCACGGCCAGGTCCAGGATGTGGATCGGGTCGGCATCTTCGCCCAGGGCGTCCAGCATCAGCGCGCAGTAGCGCCAGGCGTCGTCCAAGGCGTGGCGGGACAGGGGCGCGCCGCAGCGGGCGAGGGCTTCGCGCAGGGCCTGCATCCGCGCTTCGACGGCGGCGGGCAGGGGCTTGTCGGGGATGTCCAGGCACAGCGCGGCCGGAGTGCGCGCGGCGGACATGGCCTTGGCGCGGGGCTGCCAGGGGACGTCGGCCGCGGGGGCGAGGCGCACCAGGAAGCCCTTGTCCAGCGCGTGGGCCGGGAGGGGGAAGCCGCCGTCCTGGACCGTGAGGCATAGCCGCCACTGGGGATGGGACAGCGAACCGAAGCCACGGAGGACATCGGGGGCGGGATAGAGGTTGGCGTCGTCCAGAAGGAGCAGAGCCGGGGTTTCCGGCTGAGCGTTCAGCGCGGCGATGCGGGGATCGGACTCCAGCAGGCCGCCCGTGGGCGCCACGGCCGCGAAGCGGTGGATTTCGGACCAGCCCAGGGCGTCCGCCAGCATGCGGGCGGCGCTGGTCTTGCCGCTGCCCACCGGACCGCTGAGGATCAGCGCGGGGCTGACGGCGGCGCAGGCGCAGAGGTTGAGGGCCTGCTCATGGGTGAGGGCGTAGCCCTCCGCCTGGAAGCGCTCCTCGAGGCGCTGCGCCAGGGCGTTCAGGGAAAGGGTTTCGATTTCGGGGGCCGGGGCGGGGATCGCCTCGGCTTCGTTTTTCAGGATGCGCAGGCGCTCGACCATGTGCTGGTTGAGGGCAAAGTCCCGCAGGCGGCGCTCCAACTCCTCGCCGGTGAGGGCGTCGGCGGCCTTGCGGGCATCCTGGGCGGCGGCGCGGGCCTGCTCGGCCAGCTGGTCGAGCCTGGCGCGCTCAGCCTTGGCGTCCTCGGCGCGGCGCAGAGCCTCGGCCAGTTCGCCGGAGGCTTCCCGGCGCAGCTCGGCCTTGAGGGCTTCGAGGGTGTCCGAGTGCTTCAGATTCAGGTGGTCCAGCTCGCCCAGGAGGGCCAGGCGGCGGGCTTCCAGGCTCTGCAGGTGCTTTTCGATATCCGACTGTCGGACCGCCTCGCGGCACTCCTCCAGGGAGGCGCCGAATTCCTCGATGCCGCCCAGGGACTGGAGCAGGTCGGCGCGCAGCTGCGGCTGATTCCAAACGTCACGGACAGCTTCGACGGCGCTTTCCACGGGGCTGTGGACGGGCGCGTCGGTGTGGATGGGCGCGACGGGCTGGCCCAGCTGGCTGAGGCGGGACTGCTGCCACTTTTCGTCGATCAGCTCCTGCAGGCTGCGGCCCCGGCGGGGGTTC
The DNA here is from genome assembly GCA_947165745.1 of uncultured Clostridia bacterium. Next base: position 4,364 of record CAMVBO010000024.1, read on the forward strand.
ATGCCGCTCTGGACCGCCAGGGTGCGCTGGGCCGGGGACAGGCGCGGGTCCACCGGGCGGGGCAGCATGCTGCTGTCGTGGTGGATCCAGGGCTTGTCATTGGGCTTGGCCTTGGGCGCGCGCTCGGGATTCCTGTCGGCTTTCTCCACCTCGGGCGGCTGCGCCGCCGGCTTGTCCTCGGCGGGCTTGTCCTGGGGAACGGACGCTTCGGCCTTCTCCGCCTCCTTGGGAGCGGGCTTTTCGGCGGTGTCCGGGACCAGCGCTTCCGGCGGGAGGATGGCGAAGGAGAGCGTATTCCCGTCAAAGCCGGGGAGATCGAAGGTTTGCAGTGCGTCCGCCGGGCAGGTTTCGCCGGTGGGCGACAGGATGGCCCGACCCTCGGCCTCGGGATCGGGAGACCATTGGTAGCGCTCGGGATTCAGAGATTCGCCCCGCAGCAGCACCGCCTGGGTGCGGGGAATGGGGCGAGGGCCGTCCGCTGTTTCCGGGAGGATCTCCAGGATGGCGTGGGGCGCGGGTTCGTGCACCACGTCGGAATAGATGATAAAGGCGTTTTGCTCCTGGGAGCCTTCGCGATAGTTTTTGTTGGGACGGATTTTGTCGTTGTCATCGGGGTGGGCGCGAAGGTCCACCACGCAGAACAGGCCCATCTGACGCATGCGGGCCTTGAAGCGATAGGACTCGTTTTTGTCCGGCACGATGCGGATGCAGCCATCCTCGGGATAGGACTGGGCTTCGGCACAGGGGACGTAGCGCCCCTCCGATGCCATGAGCAGGGGTTTAAAGCGGAAATAGGCTTTTTGAGGATTGTCTTCCTCCAATATGCCGACACAGAGCTTTCCGGGCAGTGACATGTTTTAACCTCCAGTGGACGGCCTCACAGGGCGGGTTTCCTTAATAATATGGAGCCAGCGGCAGCTTTGGCTGGCGGAGCGGCGGTCGCCGCCTGACGAAATAAACATTACCTTCATGTTAATTGTAACATCAAAGCGGAGGGGTTGTCAATACCCGGCACAAGGGGCGCGCGGGGAAGAAAGGTCATAACTGCCAGGGCCAGAAAAGCTCGGGGGTGTAATCGCCGGTATGCGGCGGGAGATTGGGGTCAAAGGCGCGGAGGATTTGAAATTCCAAGTCCAGAAGGGCCGGGGCGGGGAGCGCCTGGAGGAGATCGGCGAGCGCCTGGGCGCGGGGATTGCCCGCAGGGAGAGTGAGGCGAACGCGCAGGACATCCGGGGCGGCGTCGACGCCGGGGAGATACTGGGCATCGCATTGAAGGGAGACGATTTCCTCACGGCGCCTGGCCCGGGAGATCGTGAAGGGAATCTCAGAAGCGCCAGGGCGGCCCTCGCAGGCGATGGCGAGGTTGAAGGGGCGATAGAGGAACAGATCGCCGGGGGTGATTTTCAAATACTGACAGAGGGCGTCCAGGGTTTCAAACTGGATGCCCTTTGCGCTGCCTGTGCAGAGGGCGGTGAGGGTCGTGCGGGAGATGCCCGTGTCCTGGGAGGCGCGGGTGATGGTGAGCTGGCGCTGGGCCAGCAGCACGGAGAGGTTTGGAATCAGCATGGCGTGGACCTCCTGGGTGGGATGATACGCGAATTGTACAATACTCTGGACAATTTGTCAAGAAGGATAAAAACAGAGAATGAACGCAATACAATACATAATGTTCAGACAATTGGACGATATGAAGAGGGGGGTGAGGTTTTGACGGCGAAAGAGTATTTGAACCAGGCACGGCAGCTGGAACGGCGCATATGGGCGCTGCTGGATCGGCAGAGCAAGTATCACGAGCTGGGGGCCTGGCGGGCCAGGTTCGAAGGCGCGGTGGGGCCGGGGGCCATGCTCGCGCTGGAGAGGGAGCTGGACCGGCGGATCGTGGAGTACGCCGAGCGGGTGCGGGAGATCGAGAGGGCGATCGACGCGGTGGAGGACGTGCAGTATCGGGACGTGCTGAAATACCGGTATCTGAACGGATGGAGCTGGCAGAAGATTTCGGAGCGGATGCATTTTTCCCAGGATTGGCTGTGGCACATGCACGCGCGGGCGCTGCAGGCGGTGTGCGTGCCGGGTTGATCACGACAGAGAAAGCGGGATTTGCCGGCATACTATCTGCCCGAGAAAGGGGGCGGAGGCCATGGGCGACGGCGCGAGGCGAGGGGGGACGCTGACCGGAAATGCCCGGATCGCCGCGAGGCTGAGGAAGAAGCTGTTGGTGCGGCTGGAGAAGGTGGCGGACGCGATTCCCGACGGGGCGGTGACCGAAGTGAAGGGCGCGGCCCGGAAGGACGGGTCGACGACGCTGTTCAAACTGCGGGATTTGACCGCCGCTTACAAGGATTTGGCCGAGGCGCCGGAGGACGGCGGAGTCCAGGGAGATGTGGAGGACCTGGCCGTGCTGGCGGAGATGCTGAAAGAGGAGTAGGGCGACAGAGCCGCTGGCCCTGCGGGGCACCTCCGCTTACACGGGGGCGCGCGGCCGATTCGGCGGGAACGAGGCGAGAGTTGCGGGGGCAAGGCGTAATGACGAGAACGGCGACGATTCCATGGGGGACGTTCAGCGAGAAGCATCGCAGGTACATCCGGGAGGCGATGAAGCACCGGATGTGCGTGGCGGAAGGGGCGATACGCAGCGGAAAGACCATTGACCATTGCGTGATCGCGGCGGCTTACCTGGAACAGACGCCGGATCGGTTCCACCTGGCCAGCGGCGCGACCATCGCCAACGCGAAGCTGAATATCGGGGTGTGCAACGGATTCGGGCTGGAAAACCTGTTCCGCGGGCGGTGCCGCTGGGGGCGGTACAAGGACAACGAGGCGCTGTTCATACACACCGCCACCGGGGAGAAGATCGTGGTCTTTGCCGGCGGCGGGCGGTCGGACAGCTATCGGAGGATCCTGGGCAACAGCTACGGGCTGTGGATCGCCACGGAGATCAACGAGCATTACGACGGGCCGGACAGCCGGACCAGCTTCGTGAAGGTGGCGTCAGGACGTCAAATCGCGGCCAGGCAGCCGTTCACACTGTGGGATTTGAATCCGTGCGGGCCGGGCGCGCCGATCTATCGGGATTACATCGACAAGTATCGCCGGGACGGGCTGGCCGGCGGCTATCTGTACGAGCACTTCACGATCAGGGACCATGCCACGATCACGCCGGGGCGGCTGAAGGAGATCGAGAGCCGGTACGACGTGAATTCGGTGTGGTATCGGCGGGATATTCTGGGCGAGCGGGCCGCGGCGGAGGGACTGGTGTACCGGCAGTTCGCCGACGAGCCGGAGCGGTTCATTGTGGACGGACCGGAGGGGAAGCCCCTGCTGCCAGGCGGAATCCGTAACGCGGCCATCGGCGTGGATTTCGGCGGCGGGACCAGTGCCCACGCCTTTTGCTGCCTGGGATTTACCGGGCAGGGGGCGGTGGTGGTGCTGGATGAATACCGGCAGAAGGAAGCGCTGACGCCCACTGCGCTGGCCGAGGATTTCGTGGACTTCGTGCGCAGGTGCCAGGCGCGATGGCTGGTGACAGATGCCTGGTGCGACAGCGCGGAGCAGACGCTGATCAACGGATTGAGAAGCGCGGCCGCGGCGGCGCGGCTGCCGGTGAACGTGGGATCGGCGCTGAAGAAGCCCATCAACGAGCGGATTCGGGCGGTGTGCATGCTGATGGGACAGGGGCGATTCTTCATCAAGCGGGATTGCCGCGAGACCATCGACGCGCTGCTGGGCGCGATGTGGGAACGGGGAAAGGCGACCAAGGACGTGCGGCTGGACGACGGGACGACGAATATCGACAGCCTGGACGCGATGGAGTACGCGCTGGAGCGGGAGATCGGGTATTTGTTGTGATACATCGGCCGCTGGACCTGCGGCGAGACCCGATCTCGCGGGAAACCGTTTATCGAACTGTTTTTCGAGCGCTCAGTCTTCCTTATTCAGGGGAGGCAGGGGTGCGCGGCGAGGCGTGGTCGATGACGCTATGGAGGATTGTGGCGTTATGAAGTGGTTTGAAAGATTTTGGAAAAGGGGGCGGAGCCTGATGGCGAAGGCGGGCGCAGACATGGGCCTGGGCCGCGAGTTCAGGGACATTTTCGAGATCGGCGGCGTGCCGGCGTACCGACGGTTTTACGATGAAGGCATCTTCCTGTGGAAGGCGCTCTACCGGGGCAGTTACGCGCCCTGGCACCTGGTGCCCGCGCCGACCATCGCCAACCCCAAGGCCATGCGACAGCTGTATCGGCTGAACGCGGCCAAGGCCGTGTCGGCGGAGCTGGCGGGGCTGGTGTGGGGCGAGCAGTGTGACATTCGGGTGAGCTCGAACGCCGCCGGGGGCGCAAGCGGCGGGGACGACCCGCTGGATCGGTTCGTGCACGCGGTGCTGCGGGAGAATGGATTTAATGAGAAGATGCAGCAGCTGATCGAGCAGGGGTTGGCGCTGGGCGGCGCGGCGCTGAAGGTGTGGTGCGAGGAGGACGACGGTCACCCTGGCGCTGCGGGCAATCGTTCCCTGCAAAGGGATGGCGGAGAGGTTGGCAGCGTGGATGCCGCCGCTGCAGGCGGAGCTGAGAAGGGTTCTGGAAAGGCGGCGTCCATTCGGATCGGGTACTGCATGGCGGATCAGTTTGTGCCCGTAGCCTGGGACAACAGCCGGGTGAAGGAGGCGGTGTTCATTTCGCGGGAGGCGCGGGACGGGCACTACTACACGCGGCTGGAGTGGCACCGGCGGGCCGGTGAGGTATACTGCGTGGACAACGAGGTGTATCGCTCGGAGGCGCGCGCCAGCGGCGGGGGCCAGGATATTCTGGGCGTTCGGTATCCGCTGGAAGCGGTGTACCCGGAGCTGGCGGAGCACACCGAAGTGCGGTCGCGGGACGGCCTGTTTGCCTATTGGCGCACGCCCATCGCCAACAACCTGGACGACGACAGCCCCCTGGGCGTGAGCCTCTACGGCAATGCCCTGGAGACCTTGCGGGCGCTGGACATCTGCTATGACAGCTTCGTGCAGGAGTTTGAGCTGGGGAAGAAGCGGATCATCGTGCCGGCGCGGTGCGTGCGGACGGTGGCCGACCCCGGCACGGGCGAGATGCGGCGCTACTTCGATCCGGGCGACCGGGTGTACGAGGCGCTGGCCACGGACGACGCGGGCGAGCTGCGCATCCAGGACAACAGCGTGGAGCTGCGGGTGGAGGAACACGTGGCGGCGCTGAACGCGTTTCTGTCGATCCTGTGCCTGCAGCTGGGGTTTTCGGCGGGCACGTTCAGCTTCGACGGGCACAACGGCTTGAAGACCGCCACCGAGGTGGTGAGTGAAAACAGCAAGACCTACAAGACCATCCGAACCGTACAGAACCAGCTGAGGCCGGCGCTGGAGCAGCTGGCGCGGAACATCATCGATGTGGCCATCCTCTACGGCATGCGCTGGGAAGGGCGGCCGGTGGAAGAGCTGGCGGCGGGCGGCTATCAGGTGAAGGCGGTGTTCGACGACGGCGTGACCCAGGATCGGCAGACCAGCATCGCCGAGGGCGTGAAGCTGGTGGAGGCCGGATTGCTGAGCCGGTACAGGTTCCTGACGGACGCGAAGTACGGCCAGGGGCTGACGGACAGGGAGGCCGAGGAGGAGCTGAGAAGGCTGAGGGAAGAGAAGGGGTAAAGGGAACGACCTCTTCCGACTGGCCCGCGGCCAGCCACCTGACGCTTATGCTAGAGTGTGTTTCTAAAGTCCGGGATGTGCAGTTTCGAGCGTATCAGGCTGCATTTCAAGGCGATTTTCCGAAGGCTTACTGGTTGCAAGTCGAGGAAAAGCAACACAGAAATGCAGCCTTAGACGCCGAAAATGCATGTTCAGGATTTTAGAAACACACTCTAAGGCCTTCGGCCCCCCTGAAGGGGAAGGCAAGGACAGCGACAGCTCATTCGGCGGTGCGAAGCAGTTTACCCTTGAGGGGAAGGCTTTGGGAGAATGTAATAGAAGGAGGAGAGGACATGGCGGAGTTTGACCGGGAATTTCTGATCGCGCACGGCGTGCCGGAGGATCAGCTGGAGGAAGTGCTGGCGGCCCATGAGGCGGCGGTGAGCGCTGCTACCGGGAGTATGGTGTCCCCGGAGGAGGTTCAGAGGCAGATGGACGAGGCCGTGGCGGGCATGGTATCCAGGGAGGCGGCGCAGAAGCAGGCGGAAGAAGCCGTGGCGAAGGCGCTGGAGGACGTGGATGCCGAGGCTGTCGCGCGGCTGGAGGCGGAGCGGGACATGCTGCGGGCGGTATGCGGCGAGGCATTCGAGTGCGTGAAGCCGAAGTTCCGTGAGCAGGTTTACGCGCTGTTGGACCGCGGCCCCAGGGCGAGGCCCGTGGAAGAGCAGCTGGCCCGGATCCGGGAGAAGTACGAGGAATACTTCATCGCCGACGAAGCGGCCCGGCGGCTGCCCAGATTCGGCGGGCCTACCCGTGGGAGCATGCCCCGGGGCAATGTGGGCGCGGCCGAGCAGTTCAGCATGGCGTGGGGGTTTGGAGCGAGGAAGCAGTGAACGCCCTACGGCGGCGGCGCGAAGGGAAGGCACAGGAGCCGGCGGATTGATCTTTGGCGTATGTCGGCGTGGACGACGCCGATGCGGGAACAGATGTGGATCCATGCGCGGGAGATACGCGTGGAAATAGATGAGGGAGGATGATTATATGGCTTTCACCAAGCAGAACGTGAACTATGCGGCGGATTACAGCCGCGCGATGGCAGATGCCTATCCCTATATCTCCTACTTTGGGGAGATCTGGGGAGCGAACGGCGCAAACCTGTACAAGCCCGGCATGGGCAGCACGATGTACATTCCCAGCCTGACCACCTCCGGCGCCAGGGCGACGGACCGCGATCAGGTGACGGGCACCTTCAGCCGCAACTGGAACAACAGTGTGCAGGCCGTGAGCCTGGAGATGGACCGTGAATGGGACACCCTGGTGGATCCCATGGACATGGACGAGACGGACATGGTGGCCACCATCGCCAATGTGACCAAGGCTTTCACCGAACAGCAGAAGGTGCCGGAGATGGACGCCTACCTGGCTTCCAAGCTCTACAGCTTCGCGACGCCGGACACCACCACGCTGTCCACATCGAACATTCTGACCAAGTGGGACAACTACCTGGAGAGCCTGGCCAACGCGCGCGCCAACCGCAATCGGGTGTGCGCCTATGTGACCCCCGCGACCTATCGGCTGCTGAAACAGGCATCCGGCATCACGCGCTATGTGGATCTGACCGGGGAATCGCACGACGTGGATCGCAACATGGCCAGCCTGGACGGCGTGCGCATCCGCGAAGTGCCGGTGGAGCTGATGAAGTCGGCCTATGTGTTCACCGAGGGATGGGCTCCCGCCGAAAACGCCAAGCAGATCAACATGATCATCGTGGATCCGGAGGCCGTGGCCGCGCCGGTGAAGTACGAGGTGGCGATGATGTCGGAGCCCACCGCCCAGAGCAAGGAGCTTTCATCAATTCAGCTGGTGGGACATGGTATCTCCAGGGTTTTGGAAACAGG
>CAMVBO010000025.1 GCA_947165745.1 uncultured Clostridia bacterium
ATTCCGGGTTGTGCTTGGTGTCCATGCCCTCGTTGCGGAAGATGCGGCCCACCTCATAGACCCGATCCATGCCGCCCACGATCAGCCGCTTCAGGTACAGCTCCGTCTCGATGCGCAGCACCATGTCCATGTCCAGGGTGTTGTGGTGGGTGTAGAAGGGCTTGGCCGCCGCGCCGATTTCAAAGGGCGTCAGGATGGGGGTGTCCACCTCCAGGTAGCCCCGGCCGTCCAGGAAGGCGCGCAGCTCCCGCAGGATCAGGCTGCGCTTGATGAACGTGTCCTTCACCTCGGGGTTCACGATCAGGTCCACATAGCGCTGGCGATAGCGGGTGTCGGTGTCGGTCAGACCGTGGAACTTCTCCGGCAGGGGATGCAGGCTCTTGGTGAGCAGCTCCAGCTTTTCCGTGTGCACGGAGATTTCGCCGGTCTTGGTCTTGAACACGCGGCCCTCCACGCCGATGATGTCGCCGATGTCCAGGGCTTTGAAGTCCTTGTAGGGCTCCTCGCCGATGTCGTCGCGCTTGACATAGATCTGCATGGTGCCGTCCGGGTCCTGGATGCGGGCGAAGCTGGCCTTGCCCATGATGTGCTTGCCCAATATGCGACCTGCGATGCGCACGGTCTTGTCCTCCAGGGCGTCGAAGTCCTCGCGAATCCTGCCAGAGGTGTGGGTGCGGTCATAGGTGGTGATCTCGTAGGGGTTGCGCCCCTGCTCGATCAGCGCGTTCAGCTTGTTCAGGCGAATGGTGTCCTGTTCGGTAAACCCATCGGGGACCTGGTATACGTGGGCCATGTTCGTTGCTCCTTCCGAAGTATGGAATGAATAAAGATCTGCCGGGATGGGGACGGCGGCAGCGGGTGGTTGTCGGCCCCGCCGATCAGCGCTTGCGGATGGCCAGCACCTTCAGCTTGATGGTGCCGCCGGGGGTGTTGGCCTCGACGATGTCGCCCACCCTGGCGCCGGTGCCCTTGCCGTCGGTGTCGCACAGGGCGATGCCCAGCGGGGATTCATTGGAGATAAAGCCCTTCATCGGGTCCGCCTCGGTGAAGCCGACCATCGTGTACTCCGATTCCTCCTGGTCGTCCTCGGCGAAGATCTCCAGCACGCGAACCACCGTGCCCAGGGCGACGGTGGTGGTGTCCACCACGCTGTCGTCCACGAAGGTGGCGGTGCGCAGCTCGGCTTCGATGCGGGCGATGTTGCCGTAGACCTCGGCCTCCTTGGCCTTGGCGGCGTCATACTCGGCGTTTTCGCTCAAATCGCCGAAGCCGCGGGCCACCTGGATCTCCTCCGCGACGCGCTTCTTTTCCTCGTTCAACTGGGCCAGCTGCTCTTCCAGCTTTTTCTTATCTGTAAATGTGAGAATTCGACTGTCTGCCATGATGCAAAGCCTCCTGGGTGCGTTCCTGTTTGCGGTTTGTTCCGATATACGAATTTAGCCGAATAAAAAGACCCTGCCCCCCAACGCGACAGTGTCTGCTTATTCGGACCGTGGCTATTATACATCAACACCGCGGGCTTGTCAACGGGGCGCGGCGGCGTTTTTTCACGATGTTAATATGTAGTCAGCTCGTGGGCGCAACGACTGACCAGTGCGGAAACAAATAGCGCGAAAGTCAAGATATTGTCATATTTTAGCCCCGCTTTGCGGGGCTTTGCGGTTGCAGAATCCGCCTGTTACCGCTATAATGACAGAATGTAACCTTATGTTTTTATACCAATTCAGGAAGGCAGGTACAATCAATTGGCCAGCAGATATCCATCGGATTATGAAAACCGCGGCCGCGTGGAGCCGGGCATCAGCCGTTCCGGCCGCACGGGCTCCGCGCCCAGAACCGGCGCGTCTCGCGGCGGCAGCAGCCGTCCGGGCTATTCCAGCGCCAGGCCGTCCGGCCAGCGCTACGCCTCCGGCCAGCGGCCCGCCCAGAGGCCGCCTCAGCGCTCTTCCGGCGGCAATCGCCGTCCCAGCGGCAACCGCCGCAGGCAGCCCAATCGCGGCCCGCAGATCATCGCGGCGCTGGCCGTGGTGCTGCTCATCGCGCTGGTGCTGATCATCGCCAAGCCTTTCGGGCGCCACACCAGCGATCCCGTGACCGACGGCTCCATCGCGCCGGCGTCCAACCCGGTGGTGCAGGTGACCCTGCCGCCGGAGATCGCCGCTGCGGACGACGGCACGGCGCAGACCACGGAGCACGACAGCCTGGATCAGAAGCTGGCGGACTCCGATTATGAGCTGGGCAGCCTCTCCGCCGAGGAGATGGCCACCGTCAGCGACCTGCGCATCAACACCAGCCTGCCCGAGGATTGGATGAACGTGCTGCTGCTGGGCACGGACGAGCGCACGCTCAACGCCAGCTCCCGTACCGACGCCATCATGATCTGCTCCATCAACCGCAACACCGGCGAGGTGAAGCTGTCCTCCATCATGCGTGACCTGGCCGTGAAGTTTGACGACATCGGCAAGTACAACGGCACCTATGGCATCAATGCCGCCAACTACTTCGGCGGCGCGAACCTGGCCATGCGCACGGTGAACGAGCTGTTCAACATGAACATCCAGTACTATGTGATGGTGAACTTCTTTGGCTTCGGCAAGATCGCCCAGCGCCTGGGAGGCATCGAGGCGGACATCACCGAGCAGGAAATGGAGATCATCAACCGCAACATCGTCAAGCAGTTCAAGATGGCCTATCGCTCGGGCATCACGGATTTCGACACCGAGCAGGTGTTCCTGGAGACCTACGGCGAGAACGTTCACCTGAACGGCAACCAGGCCCTGGCCTATGCCCGCATCCGTAAGCTGAGCGGCGGCGACTACATGCGAACCACCCGCCAGCAGACCGTGCTGAACAAGCTGCTGAAGAAGGCCAAGAACCTGGGCCCGCTGGAGATCACCGGCCTGGCCGCCGAAATGATCGGCCAGGTCAAGACCAACCTGCCGCTGAAGGACATCGCCGACCTGGCCATCCTGGTGGTGGGCAACGGCATCTCCACCGACATCGAGACCTTCCGCATTCCCGTGCAGGGCACCTACAAGGAAGAGGTGCGCAATAACAACGCGCTGCTGTATGACTGCGATTTCGCGGCCAACGCCACCAAGCTGTACGACTTTATCTACTACTGATCGACGCGCGAGGAGGACCGGACGCATGGCGAAGGACAACGGCCAGGCGTACATGTATCGCAGCCTGAAGCGGGCGGACGGCAGCTACTCAGCGGCCGGCTATCTGAGGCGGGCCATGCAGCTGACGGGGATATCGGAGCTGAAAAAGAACTTCGACGACTATTGCCCGGACGCCAACGCCTTTTCCCGTCTGAGAATGGCCCTGGACTACTACGGCTGCCTGCTGAAATACGGGGCCACCGTCAGCGACTACTTCGAGTATGCGTTCTGGAAGAAAAAGGCCTGTGTGCGCAAGCAGTACATCACCAAGCTGTATCACCGCAAGATTCAAAAGCGCTTCAATACCGGCCGCACCGAGCCCCTCAGCGATAAGATGCTGTTCAACGAAACCTTCAGGGAATTCCGCGACGGCATTCGCAGCTTTGACCTGAACGGCCATTCCGAGGAGGTGTTTCTCTCATTCGTGCGGGCGTGCGACCGGGACATCATCGCCAAACCCCTGCGTGGCTTTTCCGGCCAGGGCATCTTCCTGCCGGATGTCTCCACCGACGAAAAGGCCCGGGAGATCTATCGAAAGCTGAAGGACGACGGGGACTACTTCGTGGAGAAGGTGTTTCACCAGAAGGGCGTGCTGCATGAGGTGCATCCCTACGCCGTGAACACGGTGCGGGTGCTGACGCTGTATGTGGACGGACAGGTGCACGTCATGTTTGCCACGGTGCGCTTCGGCGGCGATGAAAAGCCCGTGGACAATATCCACAGCGGCGGCGTGACCTGCGAAATCGACCTGGATACCGGCTGTATCGCGGGCCGGGGATGGAATCTGCGGGGCGAGAGCTTCATAAGACACCCCAAGTCCGGCGCGATCCTCCCCGGGATGCGGATTCCCCGCTGGCCGGAGGTACTGGCGCTGGTGACCGCGGCGGCGAAGAAGCTGCCGGAGGTGGGCTATATCGGCTGGGACGTGGCCGTGAGCGACGACGGCCTGTGTCTGATTGAGGGCAACGAGTGCGCAAACGTGGTCGGCGCCCAGGTGACCTCCCAGCACGGCATCAAACCCCTGTATGAGCGATATATGTAGCGCCTGATCGCGGCGGGCCCCTCTTTTGAGGCGGCCCGCCGATTATTTTGCCGCGCAATTGAACCCCGGGCCGATCTGTGGTATAATTACAATGGAGGTTGATGTATGCGTACCAACAATAACAATCTGCCGGACCTGCGGGGCGTGCGGGTGCTGCTGCTGGAGGGCTTCGCCCGCCAGAACATGGCGCTGATGCCCGCGATCAAGGCCCTGGGCTGTCATTTGACCACCTATAACGCCAGCCGGCTGGACGTGGGCTACGCCTCCCGCTATCCGGATGTGAAGCTGCTGAAATTCTGGGACCGGGAGGACGCCGACGCCTCCTTCGCGGCGGTGATGGAGGTGCTGCGGGCGGACCGCTACGACGTGGTCATCCCCATGACGGACTTCTCCGCCACGCTGTTGTCCGACCATATCGACGAGGTGCGGCCCCTGGCCTGGCCGGCGGTGAACGAACCGGCGGTGTTTCGGCGCGCCGCCGACAAGCAGGAGACCATGCGCGCCTGCGACGAGGCCGGCGTGCCCTGTCCCCACACCCTTTATGACATGAGGTCCGCCGACGACATCCTGGCCGAGGGCATGCCCTTTCCGTTCATCATCAAGCCACGGGTGGGCTATGGGTCCATCGGCTTTCATGTGATCCGGGACGAGGCGCAGCTTCGGGATGTGTTCGACAGCGCCGTTTCCCGCTTTGGCCCCATGGTGGTGCAGGACTATGTGCCCCAGACAGGCACCCAGTACAAGTGCGAGGTGTTTCTGGACGCGGGCGGCGAGGTGAAGAGCGCCTGCGTGTTCGACAAGACCCGCTGGTATCCCATCGACGGCGGCAGCACCTGCTGCTCCACCAGCGTCCACCGGCCCGACATCGCCGCCGACTCCGTGAAGCTGCTTAAGCACATCGGCTGGCGGGGCTACGGCGACGTGGACCTGATCGAGGATCCCCGGGACGGCGTGTGCCGGGTGATGGAGATCAACCCCCGCGTCACCGCCAGCGTGAAGGTGTGTCTGGCCGCCGGAGTGGATTTCGCACGGCAGATCGTGGAGCTGGGCACGGGCAGGCCCGTGACCGCCTATCCGGACTATCGCGCGGGCGTGCGGCTGCGCTATATGCAGACCGACCTGCTTTGGTTCCTGCAATCGCCCAACCGCTTTCACACGAAGCCCAGCTGGTTCGACTTCCGCCACACCACCGACCAGATCTTCAATCCCCGCGACCCCTGGCCCTGGGTCACCTATACCATCCAGGGCGTCCGCAAGCGCAAAGCGGAGATGGAAAAGCGCAAGCGATAGCGCCGCCTCCAAAGCCTTCCCCAGAGGGGAAGACCATCACCTCCCCGAAAGGAAGGATTGTCCATGGCTGACATCACGGCCATCGTGCTGACGAAAAACGAGGAAAAGAACCTGCCCGACTGCCTGCGCTCGCTGGAGGGCTTTGCCAGCCGGGTGCTGGTGGTGGACAGCGGCAGCACCGACGCCACCGTTGAGATTGCCCGCGCCGCCGGGGCGGAAGTGTTCGTGCATCCCTTTGAAAACTATTCCCGACAGTTCAACTGGGCGCTGGACAACGGCGATATAAAAACGGCCTGGTGCCTGCGCCTGGACGCGGACGAGCGGCTGACCCCGGCGTCCAGGGCGGAGCTGGAGGCGCTGATGGCCGAGCACGCCCACGACGACGTGAACGGCATCGTGATGATGGCGTGGCTGTACTTCATGGGCCGAAGGCTCAGCCATGTGAGGCGTATGAAGCGCAAGGTGATGGTGTTCAAGACCGGCATCGGCCGCATCGAGGACCGCAACATGGACGAGCACACCATCCTGCGCAGCGGCCGGACGGTGGAGGCGAAGGAGCGCTTTCTGCACTACGACTACAAGGACATGAACCACTACATCGCCAAGCTGAACTGGTACGCCGGGCGCGAGGTGCGGGACTACTTTGCCCACCTGGAGGGCGCGGACCAGGCGGTTCAGCTGGATTCGGTGAACCAGTACAAGCGCAACAAAAAATTCGGCACGTATTACCGGCTGCCCATGTTCCTGCGCTGCAAGCTGCTGTTCCTTTACACCTATATCCTCCGGGGCGGCTTCCTGGACGGGAAAGAGGGCTTCCTCTATCACTACATGTACCACTGCTGGTATCGCATGCTGGTGGACGCCAAGATCCTGGAGCACCAGAAGACCGGTGCGGACTTTGAGCCGCTGGAGTCGCTGAAATCGTAAAAAGCTGATAAGACAGCCACATTCACGCCTTCCCCGGCGGGGAAGGCGCTCCTGTTCCAGGAAGTGAGGAGGTTTCCCAATGCCCAACTGGACCGGCGAACAGCTGCGGGCCATCGAAGCGCGCGGCAGCAATATACTTCTCAGCGCGGCGGCAGGCTCCGGCAAGACCACCGTGCTGGTGGAGCGCGTGCTGCGGCTGATCGCGGACGAGGGCGCCGACGTGGACCGCATGCTGGTGGTCACGTTCACCCGCGCGGCGGCCTCCGACATGCGCGCCAAGCTGTCCCGCCAGCTGAACGAGCGGGCGGCGGCGGGGGACGAGCGCTGCCGGGAGCATCTTTTAAAGCTGGACGGCGCCGCCATCTCCACGCTGCACGCCTTCTGCGCGGACTTCCTGCGCGTGAACTTTGAGGCCGCCGGGGTTGACCCGGCCTTCCGCATACTGGACGACGCGGTGAACGCCCGCCTGCTGGACGAGGCCATGACCCAGGCCATGGAGGAGGCCTATCAGGCTGGGGGCGAGGCGCTGATGTCGCTGGACTACGGGCGCGGCCCGGGCGGCGTGCGCGCGGCGGCGGAGGAGCTTCTGCGGCGCATGGAGGACCGGCCCGATCCCGAGGCCTGGCTGCGTCAGGCCGCCCGGGTCGATGAGGCCGCCCTGGCCCGCTGGCAGGATGAGCTGAAGGAGGCCGCCCGCCGGGCCGTTCGCACGGCGCTGGTGCACCTGAACCACGCCCTGTCCCTGCCCGGGTGCCCGACCAACTACGCCGAGGCCATCCGGGTGGATATCGGGGCCCTGTCGGAAATACTGACGCTTTCGGATTACGACGATTTATTCCGCGCGATCGAGGGCTACAAGGCCATGTCGGCGGCAAAATTCAAGCGGGATCCCGGTGCGGACCCGGAGACGACCGATGCCGTCACGGGCTTAAGAGACGCCGCCAGGCGGGCGCTGGAGGGCATCCAGCTGCGGGATTTGCCGCTGCTTCAATCCCGGCGGGACGCCGTGGCCCTGGGCGGACAGATCGAGACCCTGTCCGGCATCGCGCTGCGGGCCATGGCGCTCTACGAGGCGGGCAAGGCGGAGCAGTCCGGCCTGACCTACGGCGACCTGGAGCGCTGCACGCTGCGGGCGTTTCAGAATCCGGACGTGGCCCGGGGCATGAAGGCGCGCTATGACTACATCTTCGTGGACGAGTATCAGGACACTTCCGACATGCAGGAGGCGCTGGTGCGCGCCATCTGCCGGAAGGACAACCTGTTCATGGTGGGCGACGTGAAGCAGTCCATCTACCGCTTTCGCCTGGCCGAGCCCCGGCTGTTCCTGGACAAATACGCGGCTTATGGCCGGGGCGAGGGCGGCCTGCTGTTGCCCCTGACCCGCAACTTCCGCTCCCGCAAGGGCATACTGGATTTTGTGAACCTGGTGTTTGAGCGCGCCATGACCGGCGGCCCTTCCGAAATCACCTACGACGCCCTCTCCCGGCTGAACCCCGGCGACCCGGAGGCCGGGGCGGGGGACGGGCCGGACGTGTCTATCCGGCTGATCGACGACGAGGCCGAGCCGGAGGAAAGCGTGGGCGACGCGGATGGAGAGCTCGCCCAGCTGCGGGGCATGGAGCGGGAAGGCGCGCTGATCGCCGGGGAGATCCGCCGGATGATGGCGGCGGACCCGTCCCTCAAATACCGGGATTTCGCCATACTCACCCGAAGCAAGACCACGGCCTTCTCCGCCATGATGCCGGTGCTGCTGGGCCAGGGCATTCCCGCTTACGCGGACGGCCAGGCGGGCTTCTTTGACAGCGTGGAGATCAGCTGGCTCACGTCCATGCTGCGGCTGATCGAAAACGGGCGCAGCGACGTGGAGATGATCGCCATGCTGCGTTCCCCGGCGGTGGGCCTGACGGCGGACGAGCTGGCGCAGATCCGCATCGCCAGCCGCAACACCGCCTATGTGGACGCCGCAAGCCGCTATGCCGAGGCGATGGACGACGCGATCGCCGGGAAGCTGCGGGCGTTCTTTGAACAGCTGAAGGCCTGGCGGTTGAAGTCCGGCAGCGTCAGCCTGGGCGATCTGGTGCGCCTGGTGCTGGACGAGAGCGGCTTTTATACCTATGCCGGGGCGCTGCCGGGGGGCGGCCAGCGGCAGGCCAACCTGGACCAGTTCGTGGCCAGCGCGGCGGCCTTTGACGACGAGTTTTCCGGCTCGCTGACCCGCTTCCTGGGCTACACCGAGCACCTGCGCCAGAAGGGCGACGGCGACGCGGCGCACCTTCTGGGCGAGAACGACAATGTTGTGCGGCTGATGTCCGTGCACAAGAGCAAGGGCCTGGAGTTCAAGGTGGTGTTCGGGGCCCAGCTGGCCAAAAAGTACCGCGTGGAGAAGAGCAGCGCCCCGCTGTTGACCCACCGGGACCTGGGCGTGGGCATGAGCTGTTTCGACCCCGAATTGCGCACCCGGCGCCTGACCCTGCCCCAGGCGGCGATCATGGCCCGCCAGCGCCGGGAGGACGCCGCCGAGGAGATGCGCATCCTCTACGTGATGCTGACCCGCGCCCAGCAGAAGCTGATCCTGGTGGGCACGACGGGCGGCGCGGAAAAGGCGATGAAGCGCTGGCAGGCGCTGGCGGCCGCGCCCTTTGCCGCCGGCAGCCATCTGGATCTGATCATGGCCACCCGCTGCGCGGCGGAGGCCGAGGGCCTGCCGCTGCGCTCCGAACTGTCGATCATTCCCGCCGGAAACATTCGCGCGGGGGAGGCGAATGGCGCTGGGGAGGCCTTGCGGCTGTTCGAGGCCATCATGGCCCATCCGGAGGACTATGCCGAGCCGGAGCTGGACCGCCAGCTTTCCTGGCGCTATCCCCGCCCCGAGGACGCGAAAAAGCCCCTGAAGCTGACGGCTTCGGGGCTGCTCAGGGAGCTGGAGGGGCCGGAGGAGCTGCCTTCGCTGCTGGAGCGGCCCGCGTTCCTCTCGGAGGACGCCAGGCACATGACCGGCGCGGAGCGGGGCACGGCTTACCACCGGTGTATGCAGCTTTTGGATCTGGATGCGCTGGAAGGCCTTTCGGGCGAGGGGCTGACGGACGCCGTCGCGGCGCAGCTGGACGCGCGCGCCAATCGGCGGCTGCTGTCGGACGCCCAGCGGGCGGCGGTGGCCCCCGCGAAGCTGGCCCGTTTCCTGGAGAGCGACATGGGCCTGCGGCTGCGCGCCGCGAAGGAAGTCAGAAGGGAGTGGCCCTTCAACGTCACGCTGCCGGCCAGAGACGCCCTCACCGAGGAGGAGGCCGCCCGCTTTGGCGGCGGCGACCTGCTGGTGCAGGGCACCATCGACTGCTGCTTTATTGAGGATGGACAGTGGGTGCTTCTGGACTACAAGACCGACAGGACCGACGACATGGACGCCCTGCGCAGGCACTATGAAAAGCAGCTGAAGGTCTATGCCCTCGCCCTGGAGCGCGTCACCGGCATTCCCGTGAAGCAGCGCGCGCTGTGCCTGCTTTCCGGCGGGGGGATGCTGGAGGTGTGATCAAAGCAGAACGATACGGATATGCAAACCGTTCCTCTGTACCAAAATATTCAGATCCTTCGCTGCGCTCAGGATGACAACGCGCGATACCATGTCATCCTGAGCGCAGCGAAGGATCTGTGCGCTATGCCTGCTGGAGCGTTGCAGACTGTGCGTCTATCCCCTCCCGCACAAATACGCCATCGCCTTGCCATACCCCTCGAAGCCCAGGCCGATGAAGTGGGCCTTGCAGGCCATGCCGGCAAAGGACACATGGCGGAAGGCCTCGCGCTGGTTCACATCGCTCAGGTGCACCTCCGCCGCAGGCAGCTGTACCGCCTTCAGCGCGTCCAGGATGGCCACGGACGTATGGGTATAGGCGGCGGGGTTGATGACGATGCCCTGGGTGCCGTCGGAGTAGGCCGCCTGGATGCGGTCGACGATGGCGCCCTCGTGGTTGGACTGGAAGATCTCCACCTCGCAGCCCAGCTTCGCGGCTTCGCCCCGGATGTAGCGGCACAGGGCGTCGTAGTCCCTGTCGCCGTAGATGTGCCTCTCCCGGATGCCCAGCATGTTCAGGTTTGGGCCGTTAACGACCAGCAGCTTCATAAAAGGCCTCCCTTGCCCGCTCCGCCGCGCCTTCCAGCGCGGCGTTGTTGTCGATGACGGCGTCCGCCGCCGCGAGATACTTCGGCTGGCGCGCCTTGCGCATTTCCTCCAGCGCCTGGCGGGACGTGGACAGCGGCCGCCCGTCCATGGACAGGGCAGCAAGGTCCCGCTCAAGCAGCAGCACCGCGCCGTTTTGCCGCATGGCGCGCACGTTGTCCTCCCGCAGCACCGCGCCGCCGCCGGTGGCGACGACCTGCCCCTTTTCCCGGCACACGTCGGCGATGACCGCGGCCTCCAGCGCCCGGAACGCCGCCTCGCCGTCCTGGGCGAAGATCTCC
>CAMVBO010000026.1 GCA_947165745.1 uncultured Clostridia bacterium
GGAGTGGGGCCGAGCCTGGCGGATGATGCCGTGCCACCGGCAGTCCCTGTCCTGCCAGCACAGCTCCTTGAGCAGGGGCGACGCGTACAGCACGCGGTTGACGGTGCCGCGGTCCAGGTTCAGGCGCCTGGCGATCTCCCGGGCCTTGAGCCCGTCGCCCCGGCAGATCGCGGCGCAGACCCTGCGTTCCAGCTGCTCCCCGTCGCTGATAAATGTCGTGTTCATAGGCCCAGCATATCACAACGCGGCCCGGTTTTCAACCCCGCCGGCGTGGGGAGCGGACCGCGCGTCGCAAAAAGGTGGACAGCGGGCGGCGCCTTCTGTTATAATGGACGCGGTTCGCGCGAAAAAGGTCAAAACCACGGACGCGGGACACGGAAAGGAAGGATTCAGAATGAAGGAATACAAGCTGGTTTACCTGAACAAGGGCTTCAAGACCTCCCGGGAAAAGGACCTGGAGCAGGCGGAGGAGATCATCAACCGGTACGTCTGCGAGGGATGGACGCTGCAGCAGATCACCACGCCCGACGACGGCGCAGGCGCCATGGTCGGGGTCTTCTACAGGGAGAACCGGCTGTGATCGCCGGGGAGGTGGAACCATGATTCGCCCCATCGTGCGGGACGTATTGTTCTTGAGCCGAAAATCGGAGCCGGCCGGCGCGGGTGACGGGGCCATCTGCCGGGATTTGCGGGACACGCTCCGGGCCAACCGGGACCGGTGCGTGGGCATGGCCGCGAACATGATCGGCGCGGGCAAGCGGATCATCATCGTGAACGTGGGCTTTGCGGACGTGGTGATGATCAATCCGGCGCTGTTCTCGAAGGACACGCCCTACGAGGCGGAGGAGGGCTGCCTGTCGCTGGACGGCGCGCGCCGGGCGACGCGCTTTCAGAACATCGAGGTGGAGTACCGGGACGAGGCGTGGAAGAAGCATCGCCAGCGCTATTCCGGGTGGATCGCCCAGATCATCCAGCACGAGATGGATCACCTGGAGGGCGTGATTATTTAGAGTGTGTTTCTAAAATCCTGAACATGCATTTTCGGCGTCTAAGGCTGCATTTCTGTGTTGCTTTTCCTCGACTTGCAACCAGTAAGCCTTCGGAAAATCGCCTTGAAATGCAGCCTGATACGCTCGAAACTGCACATCCCGGACTTTAGAAACACACTCTAGAGGGCACCGCAAAACGCACCGGGCATACATGCTCGATGCGTTTTCATATGTTCCGCTTTACCTCCTGGCGATTTCCCGCAGGACCTGCACCACGTCCCGGTGGACGACATTGCGGGGCTCGAAGCGTAGCGCGCCGTAGACCAGCTGCATCACCAGACCCGCGCCGAAGGTGCTGATGAGGGTGCCGACGCCCACCGGCCCGCCCAGCAGCCAGCCGGCCAGCAGCACCACGGCCCAGAGCAGGATCTCCACGATTCCGATGGGCACCCGGGGCAGCCGCTTGCCCAGGCCCACCAGCAGCGCGTCCCGGGGGCCGCAGCACTGGCCGGCGCTCATGTAGACCCACATGCCCAGCGCCATGAACACGAACCCCGCCAGCATGATGGCGATGCCCAGCCACAGGCTTTCGTTGGCGGGCAGGGGGTTCAGGTCGTTGAACATCTGCACGAAGTTGCCCGTCAGCAGCGCGTCGATGATCGTGCCGAAGCCGATGCGCTCTTTGAGCAGCAGGTCGATGCCCAGCACGATCAGGGCGATGGTGGTCATCGAAAGGCCGTAGTTCAGCGGCGTGTGCCTTGCGACGCCCATGCCCAGGCAGTCCCAGGGCGCCAGGCCGATGTTGGCGAATATGGTCAGATGCACGCCCAGGGCGAACACCAGCAGCCCTGCCGCGATTTGCAGCCACTGCAGAAGGATGCGCTTCATATCTGTGCCTCCGGGGCCTGCGGGAACGACCGCGGGCCTGATTCCGACCCGCCCGGCGTTCGCGGGCGGCTGTCATACGCCAGCATACCACAACGCCGGCCCGTTTTCAATGGTTCAGACGAAAAAAGGGCTTTCCGCCCGGGCAACGGTGGACAACGGGCGCGGCCGCCTGCTATAATGGTGGGGAAACGACCGCGCGGGACGCGGGCGAAGCGGGGAGGAATGGCGATGAAGGCGATACAATGGTCGGCCCGGAACCGGGACGAGGCATACAGGCCCCTGGAACAGATGGGGCTCAGCGCGGAATGTGTGGAGGCGTCCGGAAGCGGCGCGGCGGGCGACCCGTGGATCTGCCGGGTCAGCGTCCGCAACCAGGGCGTCGAACCCTTCGCGGGGGTGATCCGGCTGGCCCTGCCCTTCGAGGCGGCGGAGCCCCGCTTCTTCCTGCCGGGCTTCATGTACGGCACGAACCGGGGCGAGGCGCCACTGGTGGTGGACAGCCAGACGCCCCGGCTGCGCCGCGCGCCCACGGATTTTCCGGCCTCGCCCTGGTGGCTGACCCGGGCGGACCGACTGTCACACCCCGCGGCGCTGGCCTTCACCGGCGGCAGGGTGACGGGCCTGTGCGCGTCGCCCTACTTCGTGCGCGGGGACGGCGGACGGGCGGCCTGGGTCCCCGGCGTTTCCGGCGAATTTGACCAGTACGCCGGCTTTGGCTGCGACATCGACCGGGGCGAGGTTTACTACACCCTGGGCTATGAGAACGCGCCCTGGTTCTTTCTGGATTCCCATAACTATTCGCCCCGGGCGGCGCTGGGCCGAAACGCCTTTGAACTCGCGCCGGGGGAGGCGGTCGCCTTTGAAGTGGCGGTGTTCGACTACCCGGCGAACGACGAGCGGGCCATCGACGGGGCCGTCCGCTGGGTGTACGGCCGCTTCCACGAATCCCCGAGGGAGGGCCTGCCGATCCGAACCGCGGTGGAGGACATCGCCGGCGCGGTGTCCGGCGAGGCCTGGATCGAGGCAAACAGCGCCTACGCCGGGTTCGTGTTCGACTGGCAGCACGAAAACGAGGTGCGGCTGCTGCCCTCCATCACCTGGACGAACGGGCTGTCCGTGGCGGTGCCGATGCTCCAGGCGGCCCATCGGCTGGGCCGGGAGGATATGCGGCGGCAGGCGCTCAAATGCGTCGATCACATCGTCAAAACCTCCGTCAACCCGAAAAACGGCCTGCCCTTCACCGCCGAGGTGGACGGCGTCTGGGGCAACCGGGGCTGGTGGTACGACAAGCAGCCCGTGCCCGGCCACGCGGCCTATCTGGTGGGCCAGGCGCTGTATTACATCCTGAAGGCGTACGCGCTGGAGAAGGCCCATGGTGCGGACCATCCGGACTGGCTCGCTTACGTCGAAGGCGCGCTTAAGGTGACGGAGCGCTCCCGCAACGGCGACGGGGAATACCCCTACATCTTCTCCGGGGAATCCGGCGCGGGGCTGTGCTACGGGGCCATGTCCGGCGCCTGGTGCCTGGCCGCGGCGGCGTATTACGGGTATCTGACCGGCGACAGAAGCCGCCTTGGCGCGCTGCTTCAAAGCGAGGCGCGCTACCACGCCGCTTACGTCGTGCCGATGGTGTGCTATGGCGGGCCGCTGGACATCGATATGCAGGTGGATTCCGAGGGCGTGCTGGCCTACATCCGCGCCGCGCGGTGGCTGCACGCGATGACCGGCGACGCCGGGCTGCTTCGGCGCATGGGCGACGCGCTGGAGTACGAGTTCACCTTCAAGTTCTGCTACAATTCGCCCATCCGGGTGCCGCCGCTGAGCAAGGTGGGCTGGAGCAGCTGCGGCGGCAGCATCACCTCCGTCACCAATCCCCACATCCACCCCATGTCCTCGTCCATCGTGGACGAGCTGGCGTATTATGTGGAAAAGACCGGGGACGCCTATGTGAACCGCCGACTGGAGGACACCGTGCGCTGGAGCCGGCAGGTGTCCAGCGCCTACGACGGCGAGTACGACTACGGCAAGCGGGGCTGGATGAGCGAGCGCTTCTGCCACTGTGAGGGCCTGCTGACGGAGCGCTATCCCGACGGCGCGCCCGCCAGCACCTGGTTCGCGCTGATGCCCTGGGCCTGCGGCTGCATCCTGGAGGCGCTCTGCGGTTCGGCCTGGGCTTGAGGCACGATTGGCGATTGCGTCTCATGCCGCGTCAATGCGTAATGTCCCGGCGCGGCAGATTTTGTCCTGGCGGGACATTTTTTGCATCAACGGATTCAAAATCTTCCTTCCGCCCTGAAAAACAGTTGAAAAGCAGGGTGGGACATGGTAAAATTAAGTTAGTATAACTGATTTAACAAATATCGCGCGGGAGGCGGCAGGATGCAGGAAATCAAGTGCCCGAATTGCGGAAAGATATTCCAGGTGGACGAGTCCGGCTATGCCAACATCCTTCAGCAGGTGCGCGACCGGGAGTTCGACAAGGAGCTGGAGCGCCGGGAGCGGGAGCTGAACGAAAAGCGGGATCGGGACCTGACCATCGCCCGCATGGAGCAGGAAAAGACCTATGGCGAGGCAATGGAGAAGAAAAACGGCGAGCTGGCCGAGCGGGACCGGTTGATCGAACAGCTCAGGGCCAGGATCGCCGGCAGTGAAACCGAAAAGAAGCTGGCCGTCACGGAGGCGGTGCAGGAGAAGGAGCGCGCGCTCTCCGAAAAAAGCACGGAGATCACCCAGCTCAAAAACGATCTGGAGCTGCAAAAGCGGGAGGGCGAGCTTCGGGAAAGGAACCTGGCCGAGAAGCACCAGGGCGAGCTTCGGCTGCGGGACGAGGAGATCGAGCGGCTGAAGGACTTTAAGGCCCGGCAGTCCACCAAGATGGTGGGCGAGAGCCTGGAGCAGCACTGCATGACCCAGTTCAACCAGATCCGCATGACCGCCTTCCCCAACGCTTATTTCGAGAAGGACAACGACGCCCGCACGGGCAGCAAGGGCGATTTCATCTTCAGGGAGTCGTCCGGGGACACGGAGTTCATCTCCATCATGTTTGAGATGAAAAACGAGATGGACGAGACCGCGACCAAGCACAGGAACGAGGATTTCTTCAAGGAGCTGGACAAGGACCGCCGGGAGAAGAAATGCGAATACGCCGTGCTGGTGTCGCTGCTGGAGAGCGACAACGAGCTGTACAACAACGGCATCGTGGATGTGTCCTATCGCTATCCGAAGATGTTTGTCATCCGGCCGCAGTTCTTCATCCCCATCATATCGCTGCTGCGCAACGCCGCGATGAACTCGCTGGAGTACCGGGAAAAGCTGGCGGACCTCCAGAACCAGCAGCTGGATCTGTACCACTTCGAGGAGAACCTGTCGCTGTTCAAGAACAGCTTTGCCGACAGCTTCCGCAAGGCCAGCGACCGGTTCAACGACGCCATCAAGGGCATCGACAACGCCATATCCGCCCTGACGAAGATCCGGGAAAACCTGGTCAAGTCCGAAAACCACCTGAACGCGGCCAACAACAAGCTGGACGACGTCAGCGTCAAGCGACTGACGAAAAACGCGCCCTCTGTCCGGGCGCTGCTGGAGGACATGAAATCCGAGGAATGAGGTCCGTTTTCTGACAGATGAAACCCCGCGTTGAGCCGGCGCTGACTGACGGGAGGTATGGAAATGACCGAGATTTACTTTCTGGGATATACGATCATTGCCCTGATCATGGCCTTCGTGGATTTTCACTTCGCGGTAAAGGCGTTCAGGAAGGGCGACAAGGTGGGCCGGGCGATCGGCTGGTCCGCCGGCTTCGCGGGCATCATCACCCTGGCCTACCTGGCCAGCGTGCACACGCACAACCTGGCGCTGGTCTCCCTCTTCTCCAACCTGACCTTCATCAGCATCGACTGCATGCTGGTGTCCCTGGCCTATTACGCCTTCCTGGTGACGGGGCTGAACGGCGTCAAGGGCAGCCGGACCGTCAACGACACGATCCGCACCTTCGCCGCGCTGGACATCCTGGTGATGGTGGCCAACATCTTCACCGGCGTTGCGACGACCTTTCAGCTGGAATCCCCGGTGGGCGTCAGCTATCAGATGAAGACGCCCTACGTCATCCACCTGGTGTTCACCTATTTCATCGTGGTGGTGACGCTGATCGTGCTCGTTCACAAGAGCATCCATACGCCCCGAAAGTACCGCAACCAGTATCTGCTGATCATCGCCGCCATCGGGGTGGCGGTGCTCATCAACGCCGTGTTCCTGTTCCAGGACAAGGGCTCGTTCTTCACCAAGGTGGACTGCTCCATCCTGGGCTACAGCATCGGGCTGTATCTGATGTACTGGACCGCTTACGACTACAAGCCCAACGACATGCTGAACTCCCTGTCCAAGACGGTGGTGGAAAACGTCAACCAGGGCATCGTGCTGTTTGACTACATGAACGAGCTGATCATGTACAACCGGCGGGCGGAGGCGCTTTTGCAGGGCGTGCCGCTGAAGGAATCCATGCCGTTGGACGATTTCAGCGCGTCCATCGGCCTTCCTGCCAGCGAGGAGGAGCGGTTCAGCGCCCAGTGCGATATCGAGGGCTGCGTGCCCCTGCGGTGCGACTTTCGCGTGCTGAAGGATAAGCGCAACAGGCCCATCGGCCGGCTCTTCGCCTTCACGGACATCACCCGGGACATCGACCTGACCACCGGGTTTGAGTACGCCAAGGACTACGCGTACACGGACAAGAACGCCGCCCGGTATCCGGCGCCCACCACGGTCATCGTGTTCGACATCATCGGCCTCAGGGAGATCAACCGCGTCCAGGGCCGGGACAGGGGCGACAAAATGATCCGCGCGCTGGCCAAGCGCATGAGACAGACCCTGCCCCAGGCCACCACGTTCCTGCGGGGCTTTGAGGCCTACCTGATCGCCATCTGCCCCGGATTGGACGAGGCGGAGAGCGCCGGGAGGCTGGAGGCGGTCATCGGGGAGAACCGGGAGCGGTGGATCTATGCCATGAGCGCGACGGGGCAGCGGACGCTGACCGAGGCGCTGCGAACCGCCTATCGCAGCATCCAGATCAAGAAGCTGCTGTGCCCCGGTTCGCTGCGGTCGCAGTCGCTGGCCTCCCTGGTGCGCGCGTTGAAGGAGGCGGACGCGGACACCGAGGACCACGTGCGCAGGACCCAGAAGATGGGCGCGCTGCTGGGCAGGCGCATCGGCCTGACGGACGCGCAGCTGGTGCAGCTGGAGCTGCTGTGTCTGCTGCATGACATCGGCAAGATCGGCATCCCCCTGGAGATTTTGAACAAACCGGGCAAGCTGGCGGACCAGGAGTGGGAGGTGCTGCGCACCCATCCGGAGAAGGGTTATCAAATCGCCATGTCCGCCGACGAGCTGAGCACCATCGCGGACATGATCCTGTACCACCACGAGCGCTGGGACGGCCGGGGTTATCCCAAGGGCTTGAAGGGGGAGGAGATCCCGGTGCTGTCGCGGATCATCTCCATCGTGGACGCCTACGACGCCATGGTCAACGACCGCAGCTACAGAAAGGCCCTGAAGCCGGAGAAGGCCCAGGAGGAGATCCGTGTGAACGCCGGCACGCAGTTTGACCCGGTGCTGGCCGGGGAGTTTTTGAACCTGCTGGCGGAGCACCCGGAGGTCGCCCGGGGCGAAAAGGTGGGCCCGGAAGCCGAAGAGAGCGTCGTGAAGGCGCTGACGGCGGACGCAAGCGCCACGGGCGTGACGGTGCCCATCGCCTACAGTCGCTACATGTTGGACATGAACGAGACCATCATCGAGGTGGACGAACGGTTTGAGGAGATCACCGGCTATGACCGGGCCAACGTGATCGGCAAGATGACCCAGTTCGACCTGATCCCGGCGGAGGACCGGGCGCACTATGTGCTGCAGGTGGGCAAGCAGTTCTCCCAGGGCGACATGGCCTACCTGCGCCACGAGATCCGCCGCAAGGACGGCGTGAGGATCCAGGTGGCCTGCTACGGCAGGCGGTACTACGATTCGGCGGTCAAGGCCTATCGGAACGAGATCATCATCTTCCAGCTCTGACGGAAGGATTGAATCCCCAAGGCGGCACGCAAGGAGGCGCGAAATGCTCTTTTTTCAGCAGTTTTACCTGGACCGCGAGAAGGACATCGTCGTGGATCTCTACCTGGAGGGGGAGCGCCTCTTCCACGTCATCAGGACGCCCAACCACCACAGCGGCAACCTGGTGACGAACCTGGCGCGGCTGTGCGACCTGGAGACCTCGCTGGATGAAAACGGGTTGAAGGTGATTCGCGGCGAGGTGCCCTGCTATTTCGACGGGGACAACCGGCGGGTGTACATCCTGCGCCTGGGGGACACCAAGGTGGCCAACATCTTCCCGGACGGGCGGGTGGAGCTGAAGGCCTCCGTCCCGGCCATTTCCAAGACGCTGATGAGCCAGACCAAGGACTATCGCCTGGGCATCGAAAAGACCATCGTCAAGACCTATATCCGCAGCGATTGCAAGTTCCGCACGGACCTGCACACCCACATGAACGGCAACCTGCCCCCGGACGCGCTGATCGCCCTGGGCATCACCCACCAGATCCGCTATCCGTATTATTACGTGAAGAAGCTGGAGCTGCAATGCACGCTGGAGCAGATCGCCCGGCTGGAGGCGGCGCGGGTGGTGGCGGAAAAGGCGCTGGGGGACATCCCCCTGACGGGCCGCCACCGGGAGCGCCGCATCGACGACTTCACCTTCATCAACTTCGCCGACCTGATCCTGGGCAACCCGGACCATGCCCTTGAAAACATCGAAAAGATCCGCAATTCTCTGACCATCCCCAAGGACGGCCAGGCGGTGTTCGCCAATCTGGAGAAGGTGTACCTGTACCGCTATGTGTTTACCAAGGGCGTGCGGGTGGCGGATCCCTTCGCGGGCGTGAACATCGAGCGCATCCCGGACCGGGAGGTGCTCGCCTACGCCCAGCGCATGCAGCGGGACCGGGAGGACGACCGCTATCGGGGCAACACCCTGTACCAGGACCTGCTCCTGTGGATCGCCCGGGAGTACCAGAGGCACGGCATTGAGTACGCGGAGATTTCCGACACGTCCCTTCTGAACCGGGCGGAATATCCCGCCAAGCTGCGCCAGATCCACGAGGTGATGCCCGCCGTCACCCGGGAGACGGGCGTGGTGCTGCGGTTCCTTGCGGGCATTCGCCGCGTGCCGCTGACCATCGTGAAGGACGCGATCACCCCCAACGACTACCTGGCCGAAAATTTGCGCTGTCTGCGGGCCATCGCCGGGGACCCCTACGTGGCCGGCAGCGACATCATCGGCGAGGAGATCAACGACGTGATGGAGCTGAAGGGCGTCATCCGCGAGCTGGTGCGCCTGGCGGGAGAGCACCCCGGCTTTGTGATCCGCATCCACGCCGGGGAAAACGACAGCCTGCGGGACAACGTGGCAAACAGCATCCGCTGCGTGGAGGAGGCCCTGGCCCCTGGCCAGCGGATGCCGCCGCTGCGGCTGGGCCACGGGCTGTATACCTGCGACCTGCGCAGCGAAAAGGGCAAAAAGCTGCTCAACGACATGCGCCGCCTGGGCGTGACGCTGGAATTTCAGATCACCTCCAACGTGCGGCTCAACAACCTGTCCAGGCTGGAGCGGCACCCGTTGCGGCGCTATCTGAAGGCGGGCGTGCGCTGCGTGCAGGGCACCGACGGCGGCGCGCTGTACGGCACGAATACCATCGACGAGGAGCTAAGCCTGGAGAAGCTGCTGGGGCTGAGCCAGGCGGAGCTGCGCCGGATGCGCGAGGCGGAGGACGACATCCTGAAGGAGAGCCGCCGGGTGTACGCCGCGCGGCTGGACGCCTTCCGCGAGGCCTGCGCCGGGGACGTGGAGCAGTTCTACGGGGCGCGGCTGGAGGCGGCGGACGGCGCCCCGGAGGACCTGTGGCACGCGGGCGGCAGGGTGGCCGCGGAGGAGGCCCTGCGGGAGCAGATCGCCCCGCTGCCCCAGGGACGCCTGCCCATCGTGGTGGCAGGGGGCAGCTTCAACAGCAGCCGGCGGCGCACCCCCCTGCGCCAGGAAGACCGGGATTTCATTGACGCGCTGCTGGAGGGCGCCGACCCGGAGAAGGTCTGCTTCGTGGTGGGCCACGCGCTGACAGCCCAGGAGGGGTATCTGGTCCGGCGGGCGGCCGGGCGGTTCGGCGTGTTCGCCATCGTGCCGAACCGGCTCACCCCCGCCCAGGCGTCCAGGCTGCGGGAGGCGAACGCGGGCATACTGGTGTCCATCGAGAGCACCGCCGGCGGGCTGTACAAGAGCTTCGCCTATGAGATCTTCAAGCGGCAGCCCTCGGTGCTGATCGCCTTCGACGGCAATTCCGCGGCGCTGAACCTGATTCAGGAGGCCCGCAACGCCCGGCGCAAGTGCCGCATCTATATCAACCCCCGCTCCCGGGGCCTCGCCGCCAAGGGAAAGATGTTGGAGGGCTATGTCCAGCCCATCGGCGACGCGAAGGCGCTGCTCGGGGAGATCCAATAGAGTTTGTTCACACTGCCGCTCAAAGGCCTTGATTCGATCGGTTTTTCGCAATGCCGCGATACGTTCCCGTGAATGCCTCCAATATTCCTCCGCAAACGCAACCCCCGTGCGCTTGAATCAATGGCGCACAGGGGTTGGCTGCGCTGTGCGGCAGCGAACGGGATGGAACATTCCATGTTCCGCGCGGCAGCAGGAGGGGTCCGGGGCAATGCCCCGGCG
>CAMVBO010000027.1 GCA_947165745.1 uncultured Clostridia bacterium
TCGTGGCGGGCGTGGGCACCGGCGGCACCGTCACCGGCGTGGGCCAGTACCTGAAATCGAAGAAGCCTGGCGTGAAGGTGGTGGCCGTAGAGCCCGCCGCCTCCCCCGTGCTGTCCACCGGCGTGGGCGGGCCCCACAAGATCCAGGGCATCGGCGCGGGCTTCGTGCCGAAGGTGCTGGACACAGGCGTTTACGACGAGATCATCACCGTGAGCAACGAGGACGCCTTCGCCACCGGCAAGGCCATCGGCCGCCGGGAGGGCGTGCTGGTGGGCATCTCCTCCGGCGCGGCGGCCTGGGCGGGCATCCAGCTGGCCAAGCGCCCCGAGAACGCGGGCAAGACCATCGTGGTGCTGCTGCCGGACACCGGCGACCGGTACCTGTCCACCCCGCTGTTCGCGGATTGAGGCGGACGCAAAGCGGGCCTCCCCATGTGGGGAGGCCCGCTTTCCTGTTTCCTCTTACGCGTTCACGGCGCGATATTCGCCCTTTTCGATCTGGTGGAGCTTCCATTCGCCGTTGTCCTTGTAGAAGGTATAGCGCGCCTGGCTCTTGACGCCGTCGCGGGTGACGACCACTTCGATGCCCACGGCCTCATACTCCTGGCCATCGATCACGATCAGCCGGGGCAGGAAGCGGCTGTACAGCCGATCCTGCAGGGTCTGCTTCTCGGCGTCGGACAGGGCGTCCACGCGGGCGGCGATGTCGTCGGACAGCGCCGCGGCCTCGTCGGACATTTCGCCTTCGATCCCGCCCAGCGCCTCGCCGAAGCCCAGCGCCTTCAGCACCACCAGCAGGCGGTCCTTCACGCTCAACTTGTCAAACCGGGCCAGCTCTTCGCCGTTCATCAGCTTTTCCTTGTCCAGGATGTCCACGGTCACGTCTTCGCCGCCCAGGCTGTCGCCCATGGTCTTCACGGCGTCGGCCATGCCGGAATGGTCGGCGGCCTTCACGCCGTTCATGGCGGTGTTGTCGTCCACGGGCACATACACGAACTCGGTGGCGGCCTTCTTGGTCGTCTTCTTGGCCGTCTCCTCAGCCTTCTCCTCAGCCTCGATGATCTTCGCGATCAGGTTCATCGCGCCGCCGGGCAGCATCTTCACGATCAGGGTGCCGTTCTCCACCTTGTAATCGCCGGCGCTCAGCTTGGTGTCCTCGTTGTAGTACACCTCCAGCTTGTCGCCTTTATTGTAACCGGCCAGCTTCGCGGACACTTCCTCGGCCTCGTGGGCCACCTTGAAATCGCTCACAGCGTCCGTGCCCTCGACCACGTCGGGGTTCAGGACATTGCCCGAGGCCTCGGCCACGCGGATGATGTAGCTGATAACCTTCTTGGTGATCTTGTCGCCGATGGACTGATCGAAATCGGTGCTGCCGTTATACTGGATATCGCCATCGATCTTCCAGGCGGTCACGGAAATATCATCCAGATCTTCAGGGTTCTGGCAGTTAATATTCACGCCCGCGCTGCTGCCCGCGATCGTGCCCTCCACGAGGACGCTGCTCCCCCTGCCGACAGAGGCGCCGGTATCGCCGGTCGCGTCGCGGCCAACGGTGACCTTGGTGCCGTCGCCATACGCGTATACGCCCTCTGCGCCCTCGGCATTGCCGTCTACGGTGATGGTGCCGCCGTCAAAGGCCATTGCGCCAGAGCCAGAACTACCCGTCGCTATCGCGTCGCCGTGAACAGTGACCTTGGAGCCATCGCCGGTGGCGTAGGCGCCATCGTAGACGCCCTCAGCATTGCCCGCTACGGTGACGGTGCTGCCGCCGGAGGCGTAGGCGCCATCGGAGACGCCCTCAGCATTGCCCGCTACGGTGACGGTGGCGCCATCGTATGCGAGTACGCCACTGCCAAAACTGCCCGACGTCGCGTCGCCGTTGACGGTGCCGCTGGCGCTGTCGCCTGCCGCTACGCCATGGCCGAAATCGCCCGCCGCCGACGCGACGCCGTCGACGGTGACGGTGGCGCTGTCGCCTGCCGATACGCCATGGCCGTAATCGCCCGTCGCCGTCGCGCCGCCGACGGTGACTTCGGTGCCTTGGCCCTGTGCGCTTACGCCATTGCCATTTTCGGCCGTCGCCGAGGCGGTGCCGTTGACCCAGACCCAGGCGTTTCCTTCGGCCTTTACGCCTTGTTTATTTCCCGCGGCATCGCCTCCGACGGAGACAACGGCGCCGCCTTTGGCGTCTACGGCAACGCCATAATCGCCCATCGACTTCGCGTCGCCGCTGATGAAGACAGCAGCGTCGTTGTTTGCCAAAACGCCGTAGTATTTGCCGCCGATCGCGTCACCGCCGTCGACGTGGACCATGCTGCCGTCTGACGCGGATACGCCAATTTCGTCGCCCTGCGCCTTGCCCTGGATTTCTACATAGCTGTTTTTTGTCGCGCTTACGCCGGATGCAGTGCCCGTCGCGTCGCCCGTCACAGAGACAGTGCTGTCGCTTGCGACAACCCCGTCGCCGTCAGTGCTCGTCACGTTGCCATTGACAGTGACGCGGCTGTCGTTCATCGCATTTACGCCAGCCCCGGAGCTCGACGTCACATTTCCCTCAACGGTTGTCCATTCTCCATCATAATCGTTTGCCAGCGCGGCCACGCTGCTCAGCAGCATCAGGCAGGCCACCAGCGCGGCCAACAGCTTTTTCAAAGCGTGATTCAAGGTCTTTGTCCTCCCTTTTGCCCATTGGCATTATTTATTATGGTGATATTGTACTCCCCCCTGTAACCATTTGTCAATACGCGGGAAGGGATTTTCATGTTTTTTAATTTTCCTCGGAATGCCGGGGAAGGCGCGGCCACCTGACGCAATGCAGGCGCAAGGCACAGCGTTGGGGACCTCTTCCTTCAGCGCTGACGCGCTGCCACCTGACGCTCGCCATACTCGCCAAGGCCTGCGGCCCCCCCAAAGGGAAAGGCTTTTGGAGCGCGCGGCCCCGCGATTTTACAGAAAAACAGCCTTTTTTCGCCATTGTATGGGTGCGAAGGGGCTGTTTTCGTTGTATAATAAAGGGAGGGGGAGGTTTTCACCATGGGCTTGATCGCGGACGCGAGGAACATACGGGACAAGGACCCGGCGGCGAGGAACCTCGTCGAGGTGGTGCTGCTGTATCCCGGCTTCCACGTGCTGGTGTACCATCGCGTGGCCCACTGGCTGTATCGCCGGGGGCGCTTCTTCCTGGCCCGCATGGTGAGCCAGCGGGGCCGCCGGCGCACGGGCATCGAAATCCACCCCGGCGCGCAGATCGGCCCGGGCCTGTTCATCGACCACGGCATGGGCATCGTCATCGGCGAAACCAGCGTCATCGGCGCGAATTGCACCATCTATCATCAGGTGACTCTGGGCGGCACCGGCAAGGACGTGGGCAAGCGCCACCCCACCATCGGCGACAACGTGCTCATCGGCGCGGGGGCCACCATCCTGGGCCCCGTCACCATCGGCCACAACACCCGGGTGGCCGCCGGCAGCGTGGTGCTGAAAAACCTGCCGGCCAACGTCACCGCCGCCGGCGTGCCCGCCATCATCGTGCGGGAAAACGGCGAGCGCGTGGTGCCCAGCGACGATTTGAACCAGCGGGACATCCCCGACGTGGTGTACGAGCGGCTGGAGGCGATGGAAAGGAAGATCGCGCAGTTGAAGAAAAGGGAATAAAAACGAAAGGGGCCGTCTCAATTTTGAGACGGCCCCAATTTTGCTCACTCCGCCGACTTTTCTTCCTCGGCCTCCACCTTGAAGGCGTCCTTGCCGAGCATGCCCAGGCGGGAATGGAACGGGATATCGGAATTGGGATAGCGCTTGTAGAACAGCGAGCGGATGCGCTCCATCACCATGGCGCCGGTCTTGTAATTCACCGTGGGCAGCAGAAGCGCGATGACGCTGGGGCTGAAATGGGTGATGATATCGCCCTTGCGCAGGTTGTCCCGCAGGATCTCGATCAGGCCGTTCATAATGCTGTCCTGGCGGATGCTGTCGGTGCCGCCCTCGTCCTCGCCGATCATAATGATGCCCAGGAACATGGTGGTGCCCAGGCGCTCCAGGTTGCGCATCTCCAGGTTGTAGATGGCCTTGAACATCTCATAATCGCACACGAAGGCGCCGCGCTCCAGGCTGCTGTTGTGCAGCTCACGCCGAATGGCGTCCATGTTGTATTTCAGCGAGTTGCGGGCCTTGTTCATCTCCTGATAGAAGGCCATCATCTCGGGGCTGGGCGGCGCGCCCAGATAGCGATAGGTCAGGTTCGTGGCGTGCTTGTACTCCACCAGCGCGTCGCTGGTGCGGTTCAGGCTGACCATGGCCTTCATCAGCTCGATGTGCAGCCGGTCATCGAAGCTGTCCACCTCCAGGGCGGTGCGGCACACGGAAATCACGTCGTTGTAATCCTCCGCCTTGCGCAACAGCTCGATAAAGCCGTACACCGCGCTGAGATACTGGGTGTGCAGCTGCTGGGCGAAGCCGGCGTCGCCCTCCAGGTCGCCGGTCTGATACAGGTCGCCCTCGTACAGCTCCAGCACCTGTTCGTACATCACGCGCAGCTTGTCCGGGTCGCGCTCGCCGGCCAGGGCATCGAAGATGTCCATCAGCTCCAGCGCGTCGATGCGCATGCCGGGCATGCTCTGCCAGTGATAGGCGCCGCGGTCGGACACGATGCAGGCGCCCAGGCCGGGCGTCATCTGGTTCAGCAGCGTGCGCATGCGGCTGACCAGCGTCTTCAGCGCGTTTTCCGGGTTGGTGACGCTGTGCTCCGGCCAGAGGGCCGACAGCAGCATCTGGTTCGGCACCGGGCGGCCCCGGTGCAGCACCAGGTATTCCACCAGCGCCGTGCCCTTGCGCGACTTGCTGACGGGGTTTTCCACCCGCTGTTCGTTGATAAAGATGAGGAAGCTCCCCATCATCTGTATGCGAACGGTATCGCCCATGCTTCTCCCCCTAACGTTTGTTACGGAATCGCGGATTACAGGCCGCGGGCCTTCTCCAGCTGAACGAAAACCTCCTCCGCCAGCTGCTGGCACTGGGAAGGAATGGGCTGATCGGTGTGGCCCTTCAGCGTGTCGCTGAGCGCGCAGACCGGCTTGAAGATCGGCGTCAGCGCGACATTGCCCACCAAGCCCTTCAGCGCGTGGGCGGCCTCGAAGGCGGCAGGCGTGTCGCCTTTTTCCACGGCGGCCTTCAATTTATCAAAGTTTGCGTCGGCCAGCGCCATGTTCACCACGCGAAGATAGAAATCCTCGTTGTTCATGCAGCGGGCCAAACCCTCGTCCACATTGGCGCCATAGGCCTTCAAACGGTCAATGCTAATCACGATTGTTCCCTCCAGCGGGGTTTATTTATCCAGAATCAGCGGCTCAAAGCTCCTGGCGTCCACGGGCCGCGAGAAGTAATACCCCTGGATGATGTCGCAGCCCACCTGCTTCATCAGGCGATACTGCGCCTCGTCCTCGACGCCCTCCACGATGGCGGGCACGCCCAGCGCCCGGGCCATCTCGATCACCAGCTCCACCATGCGGTAGCCGGTCGAAGAGCTGGCCACGTTGCGCACGAACTTCATGTCGATCTTCAGCGCGTCAATGGGCATCAGGCACAGCATGTTCAGCGAGGAATAGCCGCTGCCGAAGTCGTCCATCTCGATGTGGAACCCGGCCTGGCGAAACTCGCCCACGGTCTTGAGCATCTGGTCCATGTTCTGGGAGTAGGCCGACTCCGTCACCTCCAGCACGAAGCTTTCGATGGGGATGTCGTTCTCCCGCACGATGTCCAGCAGCCGCTCCTTTAAGCGCGGGTCGTAGAAATCCATGCGGCTCAGGTTCACCGACACGGGCACGGTGACGCCCAGCCGGTCCCTCCAGTCGCGAATCTGGCTGGCGGCCTTTCGCCAGACGTAGTCGTCCAGCTTGGAGATCAGCCCGTTTTCCTCAAACAGAGGAATGAACGCGCCGGGGCTGATGAAGCCCAGCTCCGGGTGGATCCAGCGCACCAGCGCCTCGGCGGCGTAGAGCTTCGGCGCTTCGCCGCGAATGTCGTACTTGGGCTGGTAGTATACGGTGAACTGCTCCTTGGCGATGGCGCCCTCCATGTCGGCGATCAGCCGCTCGTTGTACAGCTCCCGCTCGTGCAGCGCGTCGTCATAGAGCACCACGCTGCGGGCATAATTGCCGCGAATGGTGTCGCAGGCGGCCTTGGCGGCCACGCAGTACCACTCCAGAGGCCGGGTGTTCTCCACGCCCTGATACACGCCCATGCGCAGACGCACGTTGGACTGGCCCAGCTGGTGCACCTTGCGCATCAGCGCGTCATACACGGCCTCGTAATCCCCGCGCTGGTCCAGCAGCACAAAGAACAGGTCCACGTCGCCCCGGCAGCCGATGCCGAAGCCGCTGTGCGCGACATCGTGAATGCCGTCGGCCACGGCGCAGAGCAGCTGGTCGCCAAAGCCCTTGCCGTACACCTCGTTCACCAGTCGGAAGTGGTCCACGTCCACCGCGATCACGTCCCGGCGCGTCCCGGCTGGCGGCGGGGTCAGTCGGCGGCAGTATTCAAAGAAGAAGCCGCGGGTGTACAGGCCGGTCAGCTCGTCCCGCTCCACATCCTGGATGATCTGGCGATCCTCCACGAATTCGATGATGCGGCGCACGCGGGCGAGGATGATCTCCGGCATGTCATAGGGCTTGGTGATGAAGTCCAGCGCGCCCAGCTTCAGCGTCTCCAGCTCCGCGTTCTTGTCGCTGGTCAGCACGATCACCGGGATGCGGCTGAGCGCCTCGTCCTGCTGGCGGCGCTTGAGGAATTCGATGCCGTTCATGCGGGGCATGAGGATGTCCAGCAGCACCATGGCGATTTCGCCGGGATGGGCGGCCAGGACTTCCATCGCCTCCACGCCGTCCACGGCGGTGAGCACATCATAGGTCTCCCCCAGGATATAGCCCAGCAATTCGCGGTTGACGGCCTCGTCCTCCACGATCAGCACGGTGCGACGGGTGCTGCGAATCAAAGCGTCGGTATTCATCGCGTTCCTTCCCCTCATTTGGTGGCCCGCATACCAAAATACGGGCGCCCGGTATGGACCGCCGAGTATAACACTACGATCCTAATTATAAAGTATTGCATGGCTTATTGTCAATATGTAACCGTGTAACCGCAACGTTTGAGAAGCAAAAATTGCGTAAAATCAGGGGCTGTCTCAACGCTTTCAAATCATTTTGAGACAGCCCCTCCGGGCAAAATGCAGTTGAATTTACAGCCGCTTGGACAGTGTCTCCGGGCTGACGGCGTAGGTGATCGCCACGTCCCGGGTGATGACCCCGGCGCGATAGAGCCGCTGCAGCTCGTTGTCCATGGAGATCATGCCCTGGCCCGCGCCGCCGAAGATGGCGTTGTCGATCTGGTGGGTACGGCCGTCGCGGATCAGGTTTTGCACGGCGGGGTTCACCGTCATAACCTCAAACACCGCCACCTGGCCGCCGCCGACCTTGGGCACCAGGCGCTGGCTGACCACGGCGCGCAGCACCATGGAAAGCTGCATGCGCACCTGGGCCTGCTGTTCCGCCGGGAAAGTGTCCAGGATGCGGTCCACCGTCTTGGACGCGCCGGTGGTATGCAGCGAGGACATCAGCAAATGGCCGGTCTCCGCAGCGGTGATGGCGATTTTGATGGACTCGATATCGCGCATTTCGCCCAGCAGGATCACGTCCGGGGCCTCGCGCAGGGCCGCGCGCAGCGCCCGGGCAAAGGTGGGCGCGTCGTTGGGCACGTCGCGCTGGCTGACCAGCGACTTCTTGTGGCGATGGATGTACTCGATGGGGTCTTCGATGGTGACGATGTGGCCCTGGCGCTCGGAATTGATGCGGTCCACCATGCAGGCCAGCGTGGTGCTCTTGCCGCTGCCGGCGGGGCCCGTGACCAGGATCATGCCGTTCAGGTTCTTGGTCAGCTCCATCACCAGGTCCGGAATGCCCAGCTCCCGGGGGTCCGGCAGGCCAAAGGCCACCATGCGGCAGGTGGCTGCAACGGTGCCGCGCTGGATATAGGCGTTGCAGCGGAAGCGGCTCAGGCCCGCCAGCGCGAAAGAGAAGTCGTCGTCGCCCTCCTGATAGAGCTTGGCCATGTCGCGGCCGCCCAGGTCGTAGGCCTCCTGCACCAGCTCCTTGGTGCCGTCGGGCTTCACGATCTCGTCCGACAGGGGGATCATGTCGCCCTTGACTTTGCAGGTCACATGGGCGCCGGGCAGGATAAAGATGTCCGAGCCGCCCAGCTCGTAGGCCTTTTTCAGCAGTTCACTTAATCCCATATTTCCTCCGTCACAGCCGTCAGGCGATGCTCCCGCCACTCAAACCGCGCGTTCCCGCCCAGGGGCAGCACCTCCACCGCGCAATTCAGCGTGCGCAGCTCGTCGGTCTCCACCCAGCTGACGATACGCCCGTCCATCAGCATGCCCGCGGGCAGGAGCCCGCGAATGGCCGCCAGGTAGGCGTCGTCGTCGTCGCCGGAAACGGCGGAACAGGTATAAAGCACACCGTCCAGCGCGGCCAGCGAGCGCTCCGCCTGTTCATTCAAGGCGTAGCCCGCCTCCACCACGGCGATGCTGCGGCTGGAGAGCTTGTGGTCGTTGCGGGCGTTCATCAGCGCCAGCATGCCCAGCACGCTCATGCTCAATATGACCACGATCAGTATCAGGGAGGCCGCGCCGGGGCCGAAGGAAACATTGCTCTTGCGCCTCATGCTACGCCACCCCCTTGTATTTCGCGCAGGGCAGCGCGAACAATTCCTCGTCCTCCGCCCGGTCGGCGTCCGGGTTGCGCAGCTTGTAGAAGGCGCTGACCGTGCCGGACCAGATCTCCCCCGCGTTGGTGGGCTGGGTTTCGCCGGTGACATAGAGGCTGTAATCGCCGCAGTCCTTCAGCCAGCTGCCGTGGGAGCTTTTGAATTGCAAATTCTCCAGGGCCGCGTCCACGTCCTCGGCGGCGTACAGCGTCTCAGCCACGTTCTGGGCCTCGGTCAAGGCCTTCGCCTCCACGCCGGAGCGCACCGTCAGGTTGCGGGCGGTGGCGAACACGCGCATCAGCACCGTCGCGGACAGCATGAAGAACAGCACCGCGATGAGGATTTCTACCAATAATACGTTGGATCGGTTTTTGTTTCTCATCTCGCACTCCTTCTACCGCGCGCAGCGCAGCGCCACCTGCACGGTGCAGATCTCGCCCTCGCCGTCCACCATGTCCACGGTCAAAAGGTTTCCGGAAAGGCTGGGCCGGAAGGCCGCCGCCGGGCAGATGGCCGTGCCGGAAGCGGGGTTGAAGTCCCGATCCGAGCCGGTGAACTGCTCGTAGAGCTGGCCATCATAGCTGTACAGCCAGGTGACGTATTCCTCGCCCTCGATCTGCTCGTGAAGCGCCAGGGTCGTCACGCCCTCCAGCCGCTCCACGCTCACAGCCTGATCCGCGTCCTCGGCGCGGATCATGCTGCGCACATAGGCGCCCAGCACCCGTCCCTTGTTATTGTCGGTGGCGCGATCCACGGTGTTGCGGTACATCTGCGCGCCCAGCAGCACCATCAGCGTGGACATCACCGCGAACACGCCCAGCAGCACGAACACGAACACGCCCTGCATGCTGTGATTCACCATTTTGCGATTGTCCATCATCTGCCACCCACTTCCGTCACATAGATTTCAGGCAGCAGGTTGGAAGCGAAGGCGCTGTAAGTGACCAGATAGCGGGACTGGTCATAGGCCAGGCCATAGTGCGAGCGCAGATATTCCAGGTTGTCGGGATACGCCCCCTCCACCGCGTAACAGGTGAGGGCCGCGTTGTGCACGGCGTCGGTGACAAACTGGGTTTGCGCGTTGTCGCTGGACGTGCCGACCCGGCTGACCAGCATCCAAACGCCCACCAACAGCAGCACCATCAGCAGGACGATCGCAATCTCTCGCCGGTATGCCATGAATGTCTCTCCTTAATTCGTCGAATTACAACATGCTGGTCAGTATGCCGGCCATGGGCAGCATGACGGACAGCAGCACCGCGCCGATGACGATGGCCAGCAGCACGATCAGGGTGGGCTCGATGATGGCCACCAGGCGGGCGATGCCCTCTTCCACCTGTTCCTCATACAGCTCGGCGATCTTGGCCATGACCTGATCCTCGCGGCCGGCGGCCACGCCCATGCGGATCATGCGGTCATGCAGGCCGTCAAACAGCTTGGAGTGGCTGATCGCGTCGGCGAAGGCCGCGCCGTTGTCCAGCTCCTTGCGGATGGCCCGCACCTTGCCCGCCGCCTCGCCGTCGTTGATCACGGAGGGCAGCAGCCGGAAGGCCTCGTTGGTGGGGAAGCCGCTGGAAAGCATCATGCCCAGCACGCTGGCCACGCGGCTGGAGGCCAGCTTCATGCTCAGCCTCCTGACCGGCGGGAACAGCCTGCGCACGAAGGCGAGCACCTTGTCCTTGGCGGAAGTCTTGAGCAGGATCGCGCCGATCACCACGGCCAGCACCATCACCGCCACCAGCGCCAGAACCACCCAGCCGATGGTGGAGCCCAGGCGCATCAGGGCGCTGCCCGAGGAGGACAGCTCCGCGCCCATGCTGTTCAGCACCCGCTGGAACACGGGCAGCACCTTCCACAGC
>CAMVBO010000028.1 GCA_947165745.1 uncultured Clostridia bacterium
GCCTTGCGTGGCGCCCCTGGAGCGCCTGGTGCGCAACGGCGACAACCCGGAGTCCCTGCGGGCTACGGCGCTGGCCATCCTACGGGACATCGGCGATCCCGGAACCAATGAACTGTACATCGACCTGACCTGTCGCGGCGACATGGGCGACGACATCAGCGAAATGGCGGCGGACGCCCTGTCCGAGGACGACGGCTCCATCGTGAACACCCTGATGGAGCGCTATGAGGGCTCCACGGAGTTCGGCCAGATGCGCATACTGGACATATGCGCCAACTTCCCCGGCGACGACCGCGTGTACGATCGACTGATCGATAAGCTGCGCAATCGGCCAGAGGAACGGGCGGTTTATGCTTCGCTGCTCGGAAAGCTGGGCGACGCCCGCGCCGTGGATGAGTTGAAGAAGTACCTGACGCTGCAGGACATCGGCTACATCGAATATCTGGAGCTGCGCAACGCGGTGGAGGCCCTGGGCGGTGATGCCGGCGAGGAGCGCACTTTCTATGGCGATCCGGACTTTGAGGCCATGCGGAACATGTAAGCGCCGTTTTCGGCGATGCTCGATTTGAAGGAGGGAATCCAATGTACTGCTCGCAATGCGGGAAAAAAGTGAACGACACAATGCTGTTTTGCCCGTTCTGCGGCAAGGCCATCGTCATTCCGGATCAGGACGACGAGCCTGTGCCGAGCGCCATGGCGGTGGATTCCGCCTCCAAGGAAGCCGCGCCTGAACCGGCGCCCGTAGAGGCAATTGCCGCAATTGAAGCGGTCGAGGAACCTGGCGCGGCCGAGGCGCAAGTTGAGCGCGCCACAACCGCCGAGCCTGAGCCGGAACCGATGCCCGCGCATGCGGATGCGATGCCGGAGCCGGAAGCGCCCGCAAAGCCTGCCCGTGAGGTGGGGGAAGCGGAGGCGGAGCTGTTGGACTGGGATCGCTCCCGCCGCCAGTACGCCTCTGGCGATGAGTGGGCCAATCCCGAAGACGATCGGGAGGATTTCGCGCCGCTGACCCTGGAAGAATCGTCCGAACAGGACAGGGACGAGAGCTGGCGGGAGGAGATCGCCCGTCGCAAGGAGGAGGCCGCGCCGGAGAAGAAGGCCCCCGAGATGCGGGACGAGGGCGAGCCTGTGCGTCTGGAGGGCACGGCCCCCAAGCTGGAGGCTGAGATCCAGAGCGCCAAGCCCCTGTCCGCAGGGCACGATAAGGCCCACAAGAGCGCGAATACGCTTGTGCCGCCAAAGCAGATGAACCCCAACGATATCTTCATGGATGGCGGCGATGACGCGTTTGACGAGTTTGGCGCGCCGGACAAGAAGGATTATGTGGAAGAGGGATTCGTCTTTGAGGACGCTGACGAGGGCAGCTTCTTCATGCGCCACATTCGCGGCATCGTGGGCCTGGCGCTGCTCGTGATCCTGCTTTTGATGTTCGTCATATTCGCCTTCTCGAAACCGGGTCAGCAGAGCCTGGCCAAGATCAACCTGGCCTGGAACAAGGACACCTATACGGAACTCGGCGTCAAGAGCTTCAACGACGGCCAATACGCCCAGGCGGCGACATATTATGAACGGGCGCTGCAGCGCGACCCGCAGAATTACGACTATGCTTCCTCGGCGGTCATGGCCTATGAGAAGGCCGGTAACAAGGAAAAGGAAGCCGAGATGCTCAAGCGCTGCATTGAGATTCGCCCTGACGCGCTCGAACCTTATTTCTACCTGTTGCAGCTCTATCCCAGCGCCGCCCAGCGTCCCTGGGAAATCACGCAGCTGCTCAAGCAGGGGTTTGAACGCACCGGCGATGTCCGGCTGAACGTGACGGGCTGAGAACATGTCAGAACCCAAATTCCTGCTGGCGCCCATGGACGGCATGACCCGGGCGTCCTTCAGACTGATCTGCTTTGAATATGGCGCGGACGGCGCGACCACGGAGATGATACAATCCCTGGCGCTGGGCCGCGCCAAAAAACGTCTGAGCGACACCTTTGCCGAGACGATGGTGCGCTATCCCGGAGAGGGGCCTCTGGCGGCGCAGCTGATCGGCTGCGTGCCGGCGATGATGGCGGAATCCGCCAGGCGGCTCACGGCCATGGAGCGCTTTGACGCCATCGACATCAACATGGGTTGTCCCGCCCGCAAGGTAGTGGGCAGCGGCAACGGCTCGGCGCTCTTGAGAACGCCGAAGCAGGCCATCGAGGTGATGGAGGCCGTTCGCGCGGCGACGTCCCTGCCGGTACAGCTCAAACTGCGCCTTGGTTGGGACGAGGACAGCGTCACCGCGCCGGAGCTGGTTCGCGCCGCCGAGGCGCTCGGCTTTTCCGGTGTCACGCTGCACGGGCGCACCCGCATGCAAATGTACAAGGGGCCGGTGAACGCGGAGGCGATCCGAGAGATCGCCCGTTCCGTGTCGATACCCCTTTTTGCCAACGGCGGCGTGACCTGCGCCCGCGACGCGCTGGACTTCCTTCAAAATACAGGCGCGGCTGGCGTGGCCATCGGCCGCGCAGCCCTCAAACAGCCCTGGATATTCGACGACATCCGAAGGCTGCGACGGGGCGAGGCCGTGCCGGAGCGGCTGGCTACGGAGCGCGTGGCGGTGCTCAAGCGGCTGGCAGCGCTGGCCTGCGGACACCGCCCGGAAAAAGTTGCCGTCAGCGAGATGCGCAAGTTCTGCGAGTGGCTGCTGCCGGGCTTCACCGGCGCGGAAGAGACACTTCAAAGCCTCAACGCGGTCATCACGCTGGACGGCTTCAACCGACTGATGGACGGCTGGCTGGAAAGCCTTGCGCGTTCGAACGACTTTCGCGTGCATCCGGAGCTTATGCCATCCCAGACGCTGGACACGGTATAATGATTAGGCAACCGGCCTGAAGGGCGGTTGGCCGGGTCGCCGGGCCCCGAAGGGCAGCACGGCGACAATCATGGTATAATGATTAGGCAACCGGCCCGAAGGGCGGTTGGCCGGGTCGGCGGCTGCCGAAGGCAATGACGGCGACAATCATGGTATAATGACTGGACAGCCGGCGTAAAGCGCGGTTGCCCGTGTCGGCAACATGCCGACAATCAAAAAAACAGCGGTTTGACAGCCGCTGCTTTTTTGATACAGTTGAATTATGGGAGGCTGCCTGTCGGCAGCCTCCCTTGGCTTATATGCGTTTTCCAACGACATCCGATCAGCCTTCCGGCGACGGGTTCACGTACGACCAGGCGACGTCGCCCAGCAGTACGGCAAGGGTATCCACGTCAATGGAGGGATTGGAGGTGTTGATGGTCGTGAGGAACTGGCCGGAATTCGCGCTGACGTAATTCTGGAAACTCGCTACGGCATTGGCCGTGGCTTCATCCAGGGAGCCGAAGTTGTCAAAGCTCGTGGACAGCCAGCCCAAATCCAGCAGGCGCTGCTGAATGATGGTGATGCGATCGGATCCGGAGCCTCCGTTCACAGGGGAATTCCAGGTATAGCCCATGTACTCAACGCCATGGGGTTCCGGCTCGGGCTCGGGTTCGGGTTCCGGCTCGGATTCGGGCTCGGGTTCCGGCTCGGATTCGGGCTCGGGTTCCGGCTCGTATTCGGGTTCGGATTCGGGCTCGGGCTCGTATTCAGGTTCGGATTCAGGTTCCGGCTCCGGCTCATATTCGGGTTCGGATTCAGGTTCCGGCTCCGGCTCATATTCGGGTTCGGATTCAGGTTCGTCCTCGATCTGAGGCGCCTGCACCGTGAAGTGGGTGCTTGCGCTCATGCCGCTGTCGACCGAGCCGTTCACGGGCACCGCCGTGACGACGAGCGCGTACTCCTCGCCGAAGGCCACGTTCGAGATTGCCACGGGAGAGGTGACATCCTCGGTCTCGCAATAGCCCAGCGTGTTGTCCGCCATGTCGCGAATCTCAACGTGGTAATAGGCCACGTCGCCGTCCGCGTACCAGCTCATCGGGATGATATCCCTGTTTCCATCGATGATGGCGACGCCGCTGTCGGTATAGCCGATGGTGTCAAGGCTGATGGTGGGAACGTCGACAGTACCAACCACTGGTATGGGCTCGGTTTCGGGCTCGGCCTCGGGTTCCGCTTCCGGTTCCGTCTCTGCTTCGGGTTCGGATTCGGCCTTGGGCTCCGCTTCCGGCTCGGGCTCCGGCACGGTCTCGTCGGCGGTCTCCAGCGCAAACATGGCACTGGCGGTCTCGCCGCTGAACGCGTCGCCGCCCTCGGGGATCGCGACCACGTTGAGGGTGTAGACCACATCCGGCTGCATCACGGCGGTGTGAACATTCAGAGCGTCGGTGTCCTTGTCCACCACGGTGCTGGTCAGCAGCTGGTCGCCCTGATAGACGGCCACTTCATAGCTTTCCACATTGCCCTCAGCGGGGAAGCTCATGGTCAGCTGCTCGGCACTGCTGTCGATGATGTTGACGTCGTCAACCACGTCCACCACAGGGGAGAATGAGAGCGCGGGGGCAGATACGGCGGCAGACTGCGCGTCATCGCTTTCGGGCGACTGACTGCTGCCGTCGGGGTTGCCTTCTTCGCCCTCGGGCAGCGCCTCGCCGGCGCCCTGCTGTCCCTCAGCTTCCTCCTCAGTGGGCATGGCTGTCGGGGTGGGCGACGGCTCCGGCTCAGGATCCGGATCCGGCAGTTCAACCACGGGCAGCGCGAACCGAAGGAACTTCACGCGGGCGTTGTCGATGGTGCCGTTGGTGGGGATGGCGTACACGTAGATCACGTACTCCTCGCCCTGGTTGAGGGCGCTGGAGTTGACGGTGGTCTGCTCTTCGGTGGTGTTTGCGCTCAGGAAGATTTCATCGCTCTCATCGCGGATCTCCCAGTAGTAGCTGGCCACGTCACCGTCCGCCGTCCAGTGGAAGACGATGGTGCCGGGCTGCAGGTAGCTGACGCCGTTCTCCACGCGGGCCACCGGCTCGACGCTGATCTCCGGATTGCCGACGGTGCCGATTGTCGGCTCGACGATCGTTTCGACGCGCTTGAAGGTGGCGGAGGCGCTGGTGACGTGGCTGGCGTCGTTGTCCGCCGGGTAAGCCGTGATCTGAATGGTGTACATCAGGTCGTAGGGCAGGGTGGACACGGATACGCCGGTCTGGGTCAGCATGGTCTCCTGATCCAGTATGGAATTGTCGTTTTCATCGCTGATCTTCACATTGTAGTTGGCCACTTCGCCTTCCGCGAACCAGCTGAACGTGATGTAGCCACTGGCGGAGCAGTCGTCGGTGATGATGTAGGTCTCTTCTTCCATGTGATCGTAGAAGTC
Source organism: uncultured Clostridia bacterium (assembly GCA_947165745.1). Next base: position 5,259 of record CAMVBO010000028.1, read on the forward strand.
CAGGGAGATCACGGGCTCGCCGATCACCGTCGGAGGCACGTAGATGGGCGCCTCAGGGTCGAACAGCAGCTGCTGGGTGCGCACGGTGGCCACGCCGGTGGGCTTCAGGCCGACCTTGCGCTGGAACAGCTCCACAGCTTCCTTGGTGGCTTTGCCGAAATAGCCGCCGATCTTGCCGCTGTAATAGCCCAGCTCCTTCAGGCGGCGCTGCAGGCGCTCCACGCGGCTGTTCTTGTCGCCGCGCCGCAGGGTGATGTAGCCGGGCGCCTCCGGGGCGTCATCGGCGAACAAGGCCTTGAGCACCGGCACGGTGGCGTGCCCGGTCTCCCGCAGGCCCGCCGTGCGCTGGAACACGCGCACCGCCGAGGTGGTTTCAGAGGTGTAGCGGCTGCCCACGTTGCTCTCCAGGTAGTACAGCTCGCGCAGCCGGTTGTTCAGCTCGCGCACGCGATAGCCGGTGTCGCCGGGGTAGAGGTCGATGAAGCTGGAGCAGCGGTTCGCGCGGTCAGAGTAGAGCAGCTTCAGGGTTTCGCGGTTCGCGCGGTCGTTCACGGACAGACCGTTTTCCTTCTGGAACAGCTGTACCGCCTTCTGGGTGCGGGGGCCGAAGATGCCGTCGGCGGCGTCGGCCAGATATCCCAGCTCGCGCAGGCGCTCCTGCAGGCGGGTCACGCGCAGGCCACGGTTGCCGCGGGCCAGCTCCTTGTAGGGATCATAGGCCTTCAGCGCGCCAGAGAGGATCGTGCGCTGCAGATCCGCGTTGGCCACGCCGTTTACGGGCAGGCCCAGGTCATCCTGCAGCAACTGGATGGCGTATTCGGTGCGGGGGCCGAAGATGCCGTCCACGTAGTAGTCATAGTAGCCCAGGTCGTACAGGGGCTGCTGGATGGCGCGCACAGCGTCGCCGCGGCTGCCCCGGGACAGCGTGGTATACTGCTCGACGGGCTTCAGCTCGTCCCAGGCGTTGGCCTCGCCGGTGATGGGCAGCTTGTCGATCAGCTTGAGCACCGGGTTGGCCGCTTCCGTCGCGGTCTCAAACTCGATGAAGGAGAAGTCCGGCTTGGCGCTCTTCTCTTCCAGCCTGGCGTATACGTTCAGCTGGCCGCTCATGCCCTCGATCTGCAGGCCGGTGGCGGTATAGCCGGCGGGGATGGCGTAGGACGAAAGATCGCTATAGCGCTTATAGATGGAAAGCGTCCCCTTCTTAACGTCCACGGTGTACACGGTGTTGTCCCTGCCCAGCATGAACAGCGCGTTCGCGCTGGCGGTCAGCTGGCTTTCAACGGGCACATCCGGCGTCAGCACCACGTCGGCGGACTGCGTCGTGGGATTGTACTCCATCAGGCGCATGGCGCTGCCGGCGTGTGACAGATAGTAGATGACGTTGTTCATCCGCGCGTAGGCCAGCACATCGCCGTCCAGGAACTCGGAGGCGTAATTGAAGCCGTTGCGGAAATAGAGATCGCCCGCGTCGGTCAGGTACACCTCATAGCCGTCCGTCAGGATGCCGTTGCGGGGCATGTCCGCGGCGTAGGGTTCAAAGGTGCCGGTCTCCTTAGCGTAGAGCAGGTTGCCCGCCTGATCCACCAGCTGCACCACCAGCCCCTCTGCGGACATGTAGAGGCGGTCGATGGGCTCCTGGGCGGTATAAGCCGTCGCAGCGGACTTGGTGTTCAAATCCAGCCGGGTCAGCTGGGTCCGGCTGGCGTTGTTCACGCAATAGGCCGTATCCTCGCTGGCGAGGATCGCCGTGTGGACATCCTCGGCCAGCAGGCTCTCCTGGAAGCCGGCCAGGTCGATCATGTAAAGGTCGTCCGACCCGCTCGCGGCGTTCGGGCTGAGGAACAGCACCCGATAGGCATCCGCCGAGACGATGCTGTCCGCCGAGGCCTTGTTGATGGCGTCGGGCTTTCCGGTGAGGAAGATGTGGCCGTCGCCGTCCACATAGGCGGCGATTGCGCCGCTCCTGCCCACGGGGCCGGCTTCAGCAGAAGCGAAGCAGGCGCTCAACAGGCACAGAACGAGCGCGAGGAGCAGTACGCCGGGTTTTTTCATAACAATACCCTCCTAGTTATTGGATGCTCTTTAGACGGACATCGCAGGAGCCGGGTTCCATGTTTTCCAAAGAAATGCTATGTCTCATGTCGCCCGCCATGCGTCGTCATCCGATGCACTCATACCTATTATATTCTGACATATTTGTGTCAAAATGTCAATGAGGGAAAGCGCACAGCTGAGGCAACAGGGAAAATTTACCAGTGCCGGACATGCCTCGCGCCGTCCCGCCATAGGATTATCAGGCGAGGGGAGGCGCTGCCATGGAAACCTTAAACAGGATCGAGGCGCTCATAGGCGGCGACGTCGCCCGCTTAATGCGCCGGCACCACACCGATCTGACGGAGGTTCGACTGCGCGCGGGTCGTGCGCCGCAGCTGGTTTGGACCGGCGGCGAAGCGCTGAGCGGCGAGGCCATTGAGGTGGATCGCCTTCGGGAAATCGTTGCCGCGCTGATGGATTACAGCATATACGCCCGGGAGAGCGAATTGAACCAGGGCTATTTCACCATGAACGACGGAAGCCGGGTGGGCGTCTGCGGGCGCTTCGCGAGGGACGCCGATCAATGGCGGCTGACGGAAATCGGCGCCTGCTGCGTTCGCGTCGCAAGGCCCGTTCCAGGCTGTGCCGATTCTCTGATGGGACACATCAGCGGGCCCTCCGGCCCGCAATCCACGCTGATTCTTTCCCGCCCGGGAATGGGCAAGACCACCCTGCTGCGAGACATCGCCCGCCAGCTGTCCGAGTCCGGCCGCCGGGTGGGCCTTGCGGATGAGCGCCACGAGCTGGCCGCATGCCGAATGGGCGCGCCGACGCTGGACGTGGGGCCGCGCACGGACGTGATGGACGGCTGTCCCAGGCCGCTTGCGATCTCGACCATGGTGCGCGCCATGGCGCCAGAGGTAATCGCAGCCGATGAGATCGGCGGCCCGGGCGACGCCGAGGCGCTGGCGGACGCCGCGCGATGCGGCGTTGTGGTGATGGCCACCGCGCATGCCGAGAATATCCGAGCGGCGTTGAACCGGCCGCTTCTGGCCGAGGCGCTGCAGGGCGGCGCGTTTCAAATCATCGTGCTGCTTGGAAACCGCCCCGGCGAGATCCGGGAGATTCGTTCAACGGACGGGGGAGGCATCGCGTGGAAGTCCGCGTAGCGCTGGCGCTGTGCGTGGTGCTCTGCGGAGCCCTGTGCGGGAAATCCCTTTCAGACGGCGCACGCAGGCGGGCCCAGGCGCTGCGGGGAATCATCGAGGGGGTTCGCAGGCTTCGCGTGCGCATGACCAGCATGTTTGAGCCGGTTCAGAGCGCGCTGCAGCACGCGGAGTGCCCGGCGCTTGCCATGGTGGCGGAGGCCATGGCCGGCGGAAAGAGCGCCGGTGAGGCCTGGAGCAGCGTACGCGCCAGGGCGGTGCGGCGCGGCGGACCCGCCGAGGGTTTTCTGGATGCTGACCGGCAGGCGATGGAGCGGCTGTTTGAAAGGCTGGGCCAAAGCGGTCGTGAGGAACAGGATTTGCTGATCGCTGACGCGCTGGCATCACTTGAGTCTCTGTATAAGGACGCCCAGTCAAAGGCCGCAGAGGCGGATCGTCTCTATGTGACGCTGGGATTGTTGATCGGGCTGATGCTGGCATTGATCGTGATATGAGGGAATGGCATGGGCGTGGATTTTGTTTTCAGAATTGCGGGAATCGGTGTGATCGTCACGGTGATTGCCCAGCTGCTCACCCGCGCGGGCCGGGACGACATCGCCATGTTGGCGACGCTGTCAGGGCTGTTGATCGTGCTGCTGATGGTGGTCAACCAGATTTCCGATTTCTTCACCAGCGTCCGAAACCTGTTCGCGCTGTGACGGGGAGGGCTCAACATGATCCTGAAGGTCGCTGCGCTGTGCGTGGCGGTGGCGATGATCTGTTCCGCGCTTCGGCTTCAGCGCCCGGAGATGGCCACGGCGCTGTCGCTGGCAGCGGGGCTGGCGGCACTTGCGCTCCTGTACGGGGAATTGAGCCAGGCTTCCCACTGGGTGGACGCCTTTCGGGAGCTGACGCGCGCGGACGAGGATCTGTCCGTTTCGGTCTTGAAAGCTGCCGGCATCGCCATCGTCGCGGAGCTTGGTGGTCAGCTCTGTGCCGACGCCGGGGAGACAGCGCTGGCGGGCCGCGTGGCGCTGGCCTCGAGGGTGGCGATGCTGGGGCTCTGCGCGCCGATGCTCGCGGAGCTTACGCGGTTGCTGCGCTCCGCGCTCTGCTGATCGCATTGCTGATTTCGCTTCTATCCGCCTGCGCCCTGGGAGAGGCTTCACTGATGGATCAGTGGGGCTTTGACGCTCTGGCGCGGGAGGCCGATGGTCTGGGCGGCGTGAACATACGGGAGCTGACTGAAAAGCTGATGACGGGTGAACTGCCCGCAGACGGGGCCTTTGCGCGGCAATGTATCACACGCATCGCGGCTTCCTTCCGCCTGGCGGTGACTCAAGCGCTGCGTCTGCTGGCCGCGCCGGCGCTGGCCAGTCTGCTGCTGAAGGCCTTGCTTCCGGAGGGAGGGGGCGGCGCGATGCTGCTCGTCTGCCGGCTGGGCTGCGCAGCTCTCTTGACGGGCCAGTTTGCCGGGCTGCTGGCCACCGCCCGAAAGGCGCTCGACGTCTCGTCGCGCATCATCGACGCCGCCGCGCCGGTGCTGGCCACGGCGCTGACGTTTACCGGAGCTTCCGCCAGGGCTTCGATTTTAACGCCCTCCGCAGCGATATGCACAAGGCTGATCTCC